>PMWW01000152.1:153498-153730 GCA_003165795.1 Acidobacteriaceae bacterium | reverse complement strand
TGTAAATGTAATCAGCCATTCGTCTTCAAGCTATCTACGGCAAGCGGCTACAGGGCCGTCATTTCCTGCCAGCATCATGGGCTAAGCCCTGCCCGCGCCAACGTTTTCCACATGATTTCCACAGGACGACTCGGCCCAACCCCGGCCTTTCCACTCTACACATGACACAAGCCATTCAATACAAAACACTTATACAGACTTGAGTGGTGCCGAGGCAACTTAAAGGAATAAC
>PMWW01000152.1:0-153477 GCA_003165795.1 Acidobacteriaceae bacterium | reverse complement strand
CGCGAGTTCGGCGACTCCGAGTCCCTCACTCGCAAGACCTTCACTTCCCGCCCCCGCTCCGAAGGCCTGTGGGTGCGTCTGCGCTTCAAGGACAACGAAATCCTCGAAGGCCTTATGCCCACCGACCTCACCCAGAATTTGCCGGAAGGCTTTCTCATCAATCCTCCCGACCAGCGCTCCAACACGCAGCGCATCTTCGTCCCCCGGTCCGCCCTCGAATCCCTGACCGTGTTAGCCGTAATCGGTGCTGCCCGTCGGCCCCGCCGCGGCCCCACCGACGATCAGCGCCAGGTTCCAATGTTTGAGGAGTGAATTCTGGGAAGTACGCTGATTGGGCTGCCGCTCCTTTCGGAGTCTCCACGTGACAAAAAAATGACAAACGAAAAGGAGTAGTAGCTTGCGTTCTTGTTGTACAGTCTGCAGGTTTCCGGATTGTCGGCAGCAAGCCGTGTCGTGGTGTTCACTTTGATGGAGCGCACGTACTTTCATCCGGAGTCCTTATTCCCTAGTGGAATCAAGCGATTGGCATTGCACGGCTGCTCTGCCCTGTGGTTAACTTCAACATCGGGATCGCTCGTTGGACGTGTCTTCAGAAGTTGCAGACCGGGGAAAAATATGGGGATGTCGTGGACCTCTTGGCCGTCGCGCGCTGTGGCGGCCCTGGTTTTGATGTGCGGGGTGAATGGGTTCGCCGCTGGAGCAAGTCAGCCTCAGTATTTGGTCACCAACGACGACGGCATTCTCAACAGCGTTACCTTCTACACCGTCGGGACGGGCGGACTTCTTACCCTGAAGCAGCAAGTGCCAACCGGAGGCTTCGGCATTGCGGGTGGCTTTTTCTCCGCCAACCGGGTGAGCGTCCTCAACAGCGCAAGCCAAGAGTGCGTCTACGCCTCCGACGCTTTGACCGGCACGATCGTCGGCATCGACCTCAGCACCTTACTCGTGGATAGCAGTACCTTTGGTTCCGCTGCCGATTCCGGAAGCGCCAACGGCATCGGTCTGGCGATGAACTCCCAGTATCTTTACGCGGCTTTCACCACATCCAATACCATCGCAACATTCCAGCTGCAACCCGGCTGCAGCCTTACCTTTATCAACGACGTCTCCGTTGCCGGCCTGCAAGGTGGATTCATCAACGGCATGGCGATCAGCGGCAATATTCTGGTTGCAACCTACGGCGACGGCTCCATCGAATCTTTTAACATCGCCTCGGGCACACCCTTATCCAATGGCGACCAACAGAATTCCAGCGCCTATCTCAAGTCGCAAGGCGCCACTTATCCCAATAGCGTGGAGATCACAGAGGACGGGCATTTCGCTCTCTTCGGAGATACGTCGACCTCCACGGTGGTCGAGGTTTCTAACATTTCCTCCGGCAAGTTGGACCCGACGGTTGTCTATCCGCTCGGAGCTGGCATCAGCTCCAGCAACATCCTGCTGAGCCCGGATGAAACGCTTCTCTATATCAGCAACACGCAAGGGGATAAAATTACCGCCGCTGCGTTCGACAAAAGCAGCGGAAAACTTTCGACGGGTTGCGTCTCCGGCAAGATCAAGGGCTACAGTTCGAACTGGTCCTATCTTGCGAGTTTGGCGCTAGCTACAAACAGCGGCACCGGCGGAGCCCTCTACGTGGCTGAGTTTGGTGGAACGTCCTACATCGGCGTGGTGGAAGTGGGTTCGAGTGGCGGGACTTGCACCCTGACGGAATTGACCGGCTCGCCCATCCTTGACCCCACCAGCCCAGGGCTGTTATCGATTGGAACCTTTCCCCCTCGGTCCTTTTAACCATGAATCAACGTCGTTTCGAATCCTATGCCGTCCGAATCTCGGGGAAGTTCTGGGAAGATCGAGGAGTGATGTACATGCGCGCTATTTCTAGAGGTTTGCTGGCGATCATCGTGTGCGGATTCTCCTTCGCAGGAGCGTGGGCGCAATGTCCCGCGCGCCCAGCTTCCGGCACCCTTGTCCAGGATCCCTTCAGTCTCAATGCGCAAAACGGCGTGCTCAACGCCGCCTTCATCATGGGTTACTCGGTCGATCAATTCGGCTATTCACACTACTGCTACAAATACCAAGCTTCGACCGGCGTCGTCGAAGCTCCCACCTTGCGCCTCAATCAGGGCGACGAGCTTGTCCTCGGCGTCAAAGACGACATCAAAACCTCCACTCCCGATTCCATGAGCGGAATGGACATGTCCCCCGCCGGTGGCGTCTGCGGCGATAGCGGCGCCGCGACCTTGCAATCGACCAATGTTCACTTCCATGGGCTCAATGTTCCTCCCATCTGCCATCAGGACGATGTGCTCACCACCATAATTCAGCCGGGCTCACAGGGCTTTCAATACAAGATGCGGATTCCAACGAACGAGCCTCCCGGACTGTATTGGTATCATCCGCACGTCCACGGCTTCACCGAGTTCCAGGTCAATGGCGGGGCCGCCGGGGCGCTCATCGTAGAAGGCATGGAGAAAGTCCGCCCTGAAGTGGCTGGACTCACCGAGCGCGTTTTCGTGGTTCGTCAGCAGTATCTGGTTCCGTGGGTTCCCGGACCCTACCAACTCACGCTGAACTACCAGGTCGCCACTTCCCCTGGAGGTCCCTTCATCCAGATGCAGCCGGGTGAAAAGCAGTTCTGGCGGGTCGCTAACGCCACCCTCCAGGATTTCATGCCGCTGCAAGTTTGGATTAACGGCAAACCACAGAACTTGGAATTGATCGCACTCGACGGCTATCCTCTGGCCGAGCCTCGGATGGAGCAGACCATTCTCGTGCCTCCGGCCGGACGGGCGGAGTTTATCGTGCAGGCTCCTCCCGCCGGAACGACCGGCCAGTTCGTTTCCTTGGCTTATTCCACCGGCCCCACCGGCAACGCGGATCTCGAACAAGTTCTCGCCGATATCAATCTCACGAGCAATGCCGGCGCTAATAAGCAAGCTGCCAAGCCCGCTGTATCCGGGCCACCAATCTCGACGGATAGCCTTAAGTTCGCGGGCTTGCGGGCACTCACTCCCACGGCAACCAGGAAGCTTTACTTCTCCGAGGAATTCGGCGGAACCAATGGTCCCATTCAGTTCTACATCACCGTGGATGGACAAAAGCAGCAAGTCTTCGAGCCCAACGAAAAGCCTGTGATCACCACCAAAGTGGGAGCGGTCGAAGACTGGACCATCGAAAACCGGGCCCTGGAAACGCATGCCTTTCACATCCATCAAATTCATTTTCAGATGCTGGAGGTCGATGGCAAGCCTGTCCCCGCTGAGGATTTCCGCGACACGATTGAGATTCCCTATTGGTCAGGCACCGGTCCTTACCACAGCGTGAAGGTGCGCATGGATTTCCGCGACCCCACTATCGCTGGCACTTTTGTATTTCACTGCCATATCCTCCTCCACGAAGATCTCGGCATGATGCACAAGATCCTGGTCGAGCCCTAGCGAACCTTTGGCTGGCGGCTTCGCCTCGTGCGGGAAGTCGTTCTACACTTTGTCTGATCATCCCCCTGCTTCACGCGAAAGACTATGAAGGAATTCGACATGCGCACTCTATCGAGATATTCGCTTGCCGTCGTGATATGCGGATTTTCCGTTCTGCGGCTAGCGGCGCAGTGCCCTCCACGCCCTCAACCCGACACCGTGCTTCGAGATGCGCTCAATCTCTCTTCGCAAAATGGAGTCCTCGACGTCGCTCTCTCCATGGGACACTCGGTCGACGTCAACGGTTACACTCACTACTGTTACCGGTACCAGAACTCCTCTGGAATCGCAGAAGCTCCGACGTTGCGCCTTAATCCTGGGGACCGCTTGCTCCTGCACGTGAAGGACGATATATCGAGTGATGGCCCACAGAGTATCAGCGCGATGGACATGTCTGCCCCGCCCGGAGCAACCTGCGGCGATACCGGCACCGCAACCCTCAACTCGACCAATGTTCACTTCCACGGCTTGAATATTCCGCCGACCTGCCATCAGGATGATGTGCTCACCACTTTGATCCAGCCCGGTACGCCGGGCTTTCAATTTGAAACCCAAATTCCCGCGAACGAGCCTCCCGGCCTCTATTGGTACCATCCGCACGTGCATGGGTTCACTGAGTTTCAGGTGAATGGCGGCGCCGCGGGCGCGATCGTTATCGAGGGGATGGAAAAGGTTCGCCCGGAGGTCAAGGGCCTCACTGAGCGCGTTCTCACCATACGGCAGGAGTTTCTTGTTCCTTGGGTACCCGGTCCCTACCAGTTGACCGTGAACTTCGAAAATGCCGCCATTGTGCAGGGACCTTCTCCTGTCATCTTGATGAAGCCCGGCGAAAAGCAGTTCTGGAGAGTCTTGAATGCCAGCCTTCAGGATTTCATGCCCTTACAGGTCTGGTTTAACGGTGTGCCGCAGCCGCTGCAGGTGATCGCTCTTGACGGCTATCCTCTGGCGCAGGCTCGAATGCAAACCACCATCCTGATTCCTCCCGCCGGACGTGCGGAGTTCATTGTGTCGGCGCCTCCAGCCGGAGTGACTGCGCTCCTGGAGACTCTGAATTATTCTACCGGTCCCACCGGCAACGCGGACTTCGAGCAGCCTCTCGCCACCATTCAGCTCAGCAACGACGGCGGTCAGCCACAACCGGCGCACCTGCCCTCAGCCGCGCCGCAAGTAGCAGCGGATCACCTCAAATTTGCAGGCTTGAAGGACCAGTCTCCCACCGCAGAGCGGAAGCTCTTCTTCTCCGAGGAATTTGGTGGAACCAATGGTCCCATCCAGTTCTACATCACTGTCGATGGACAGAAACAGAAGGTTTTCGAACCCACCGAGAAGCCTGCGATTACCACCAAGGTGGGAGCGGTGGAAGACTGGACCATCGAAAACCGCGCCCTCGAGACGCACGCGTTTCACATCCACCAGATCCATTTTATGATGTTGGAGGTCGACGGAAAACCCGTGCCCAACCAGGACTTGCGCGACACCATTGAGATTCCCTATTGGTCAGGATCAGGTCCCTACCATAGCGTCAAGGTCCGCATGGATTTTCGTGACCCGAATACCGCGGGTCTTTTCGTGTTCCACTGCCATATCCTGCTGCATGAGGATCTCGGGATGATGCACAAGATCCTGGTTCAGCCCTAGCCGCCGTTGTTAGAAGAATAGGGTTCAGAAAAGAGAAAGGTCATAAGTGATGCGAAAAAGGATTCTGCTCGTCATAGGCGCCGCCCTGTTGCTGATCGTCGGCTACTCATTTGGAAGCCGGCATACCACGGTTGCTTACGCTGCCCCGCCCACCCAGGGCACCGTCCCCAAGTCCTACGGACGTCTGGTCACGGCGATTTCCGACCAAATCGGCACCGGGCTGATCTTCGAGGATAGCGACGGCGTGATTCGCTTCGTGGCCATGACCGGCATGAAAGAAGGCGAACTCGCCCGCTACGATCAAACCCCGACTCACGGCGGCATCCCCAAGTCGTATGGTCATCTCGTCGCGGCCGTTGCCAACCCAACCGGAACCGGCCTGGTCTTTGAAGACAGTCAGGGCGTCATCCGCTTCCTCACCATCACCGGCAAGACCGAAGGAGAACTAACCCGCAACTGACGCTTCAATCCACCGGCGGCTGGTGTACGATTTACTCGCGTCTTACTTCGTCTGCCATGAAACTTTCTCAAATCGCCTCCGCCCTCAACGCACGCCTCGAAAACGGCTCGCCCGATACCGAGATCACGGGCCTCAACGGCATCGAGCAAGCCGGACCCGGAGAACTCACCTTCGTCGCCAACCCCAAGTATGCCGCCGCGGCGCGGCGTACCAAGGCTGCAGCCGTAATCGTCGCCGGGAGCTTCCCTGTCATCCCAGCGGCCACGCTGCGTGTTGAGGATCCCTATCTCAGCTTCGCGCACGCTCTCGAACTCTTCCACCAACCGCTGCACTACGCCCCGGGAGTGCATCCCACGGCGGTCGTTCATGCCACGGCAAAGATTGGACGCGGCGCCCACCTCGGACCCTACGTAGTCGTCGACGAAGATGTCGAGATCGGCGACAACGCCGTCCTGCTAGCACATGTAGTGATCTATCGCGGGGTGAAGATCGGTGGCAACTTCTTTGCCCACGCCCACGCCGTAGTCCGCGAAAACTGCCGCATCGGTAACAACGTCCTGCTGCAAAACGGTGTCGTGATCGGCTCCGACGGCTTCGGCTTCGCCAAGACTCACGATGAACATTGGCACAAAATTCCGCAGCCCGCCCCGGTCGTGATCGAAGACGACGTGGAAGTCCAGGCGAACTCCTGCATCGACCGAGCCAGTGTCGGCGAAACTCGCATCCGGCGCGGCGTCAAGATCGATAATCTGGTGCAGGTCGGCCATGGATCGCAGGTCGGCGAAGATGTCCTACTCTGCTCCCAGGTCGGCCTCGCCGGTTCCACGGAAATCGGAAATCGTGTGATTTTGACTGGTCAAGTTGGGGTGGTCGGCCACTGCAAAGTCGGCGACGGCGCCATCGTCACTCCGCAGAGCGGAGTCGCTCACGATATTCCCGCGGGAGCCCTGGTTAGCGGCGCCCCCGCCGTCGACCACAAATTGTGGCTGAAGTATTCCGCGATTCTGCCGAAATTGCCGGAAATCGCCCGCGCCGTGCGATCCCGCTTCCCGAAGGAGTAGCGCCAGAGCGCAATCCAGTCCGCCGAGGACTTTGGCAATCGCAGTGTAGGCATCCCGTGGTTCCGGTCCCGTCGGCTGTGCAAGACTCTGCATGTAACACTAATTGTTCGGAGCATTAAGTATTCTTGACAACTCTCCACCGGTGTAGCACACTTCCTCTACTTCGTTTAGGCCCTCTCGACACGCGCCAACCTTAAAGTGGGCCCAGCATATTCCGGCTGCAATTACTCTTGAACGGCGTTATACTAGTTTGTCGATTGTAGTACTGGGGATTACGAGGTGGGATTCTCCAAAGCTTGTGGCAGGCGGGGGTTGCCTCTCCCGAGCCGGCTTTCGGCGAGCCCCGCGAATACGATTCGAAAGGATTAAGTGCGTACCATGGGCCCTAAACCGATCTCAACCACGAGCAAGCTCGTACTCGCTTTTGCGTTTGTGCTAGGACTAGCGGCAGTAGCTATCCCGCGCGCGCAAGCTCAGACCTTTAAGGTGGTTTACAGCTTTACGGGCGGCAGCGATGGGGGAAATCCTCTGGATGGTTTCATTACTGATGGCGCGGGGAACCTTTACGCCACGACCAACGTCGGCGGCGCCTCTGGAAACGGAACCGTATTCGAGGTTAGCAAGAGCGGCGAAGAGACGGTGCTTTATAGCTTCGCGGGTGGAACCGACGGAGCAAATCCCGAAGGTGGTTTAATCAGGGACAAAGCAGGCAACCTCTACGGCACCACAACCGCTGGTGGAGGAGTTGAAGACTCGGGAACCATTTTCAAGGTTACGGCGGGTGGCACGGAGGAAGTACTTTATCGATTTCCCGCGGGGAAGAATGGGGCAACTCCCGAAGCAGGCCTGACCATGGATGCGGAAGGGAACCTTTACGGCACTACGACTGCGGGTGGCGCAAACGGGAATGGCACGGTTTTCAGACTGACTGCGCCAAAGAGCGGCTCAAAGTGGCTGGAGACGGTGCTCTACAGCTTCGGTACCGGCGCGGATGGGTCAATCCCCGTCGGAGGAGTGGCCTTTGACAAAACTGGGCATCTCTACGGTATGACTTCCGCCGGAGGCGCTTACGGATACGGAACTATCTTCCAGTTGACCCGGTCGGGATCAAGTTGGACGGAGACGGTTCTGCAAAACTTCCAGGATGGAGAGGATGGGGCGGTTCCATACGGAGGGCTGATCGCGGACAAACTGGGTAACTTCTATGGCGCGGCTACCGAAGGCGGCGCGGGTGGAGGCGGCACAATTTTCGAGTTGACCCCGGCAAACGGCAGCTGGACCTTTAATGTGATCTACAGCAATCCCGGGTGGGGCATCTCTGGAAGCTTCCGCAACGTCGCCTTGGATGCGTCCGGAAATCTTTACGGCACCACGCACTGCGACGGCGCTTATAACTCCGGGACAGTTTACAAACTCACACCGGCAAGCGGTTCCTGGACCTACACCTCGCTTTATGTTTTTCAGGGAGGGACGGACGGCCTTTACTCGTTCAGCAATCCCGCACTCGAACCCGGCCATCTTTACGGCACTACCAAGCAGGGCGGAGCCAATGGCAACGGGGTCGTGTGGGAGATCACACTTAACTAACTTTGCATCTCGCGTCGGCATACCGGAGCTTCGGGTGCCGGCGTTTCTTTTTTGTGCGCTTCAAGCCTGAGCGCTTCCCTTTGCGACGGACGCACTCTGCCTGAACTCCTCCGGCAGCCCGCTATCAATTGCTGCCCTGACCTTTTCCATCAAACACTCGCGGCTGCCGAAATCGCTCGGCTCAATCGGCGGATGGAAAATAACTGTCGCGATTCCCGGCTTGATCGCGAATCTGGTCTTCGGCATTATGTAATGCGTGCCGGTGATGGTTATTGGCACCACTGGCACGCCGCACTCCATTGCCAGATAGAACGGCCCCTTCTTGAAGGGCAGCAGCTTGCCGTCGAACGACCGCTTGCCTTCGACGTAGATCGTCATGTTCAGGCCTTGCTGCACCACCTGCTTCGCCGCCCGTACCGACTCAATGCCAGCATCGCGATTGCCGCGATCCACCGGCACCATCGATCCCATCCGCATCGCCCGGCCGAGGATCGGATAGGTTAACAACTCTTTCTTCACCATCACGGAGGTACGCTTGGGAATCAGCGGGGTGATAATTGGCGGGTCCAGGTTCGATACATGGTTCGACAGGAAGATATAGGTGCGTGCCGGGTCCAGCTTGTCGAGCCCCACGCTTTCCACGCGAACTCCGGTCAGTCTGACGCCACTCCGGCAGCCAATCATGAACATGCGATACAGCAGGTCGACGTTTCCCCTGATGAATGACCAAGGGAATCCGACAAGAGCCGCCACGGGCGCGGCCAGCCCCCAGAAAACCAGCATTGCGATGGTGCGGATCATTCTGTCTTTTGTCCCTGTCGAGCGCGCCCTGGTGTGCCTGCACCGCTAGTGCGCGTGTGCCTCTTGCGGAATCTGCGACTCGCCCTTCAGCCAGGCTACCCGACGCGCCCGCTGTTCGGCGGTAACGTTCTCCACGTCTTTAAGCTCGTAGGAGATTTCCTCGCGGCTGCCCACCTTCCACTTCAACTCGCGCTCTCCGCCCCGTCGGGCGCGGATTTTCAAAGTGATCGTGTCGCCCGGAGCGAGCCGCTCGATTTCCTGTGCGGACTCCTGTCCAGCCGCGTTGCCGTTGATTTCCAGAATCGTATTGCCCACTTGCAGGCCAGCCCGTTCCGCCTCGCTGCCCGCGGACACAGCCGCCACCGTCATAGGGCCGTCGAAGTTTCGCGAGGCGACAAAACCAGCATCCGCCACCGTGTTCTTTCCCTCTGCCACGCGCAACCCAACGCTGCGGAAGAAATCGTTCCAGGGGATCTCTTCCGTCCCCGCGACGTATTTTGCGAAAAACCATCCCAAATCCGCATGGCTCACCGCCTCTGCGGCCTCGCGCACCCCGTCAGAATCAGGAAAGAACCGTGCCTTCTGCGCATAGTTTCGGTTCATCCGTTGAAACACCTCGCGCAGCGATGCCTGTCCGTGGCTGGCCTCGCGCACCGCCAAGTCCAGCGTGATGCCCAGCAACTCGCCTTTGTTGTAATAAGAAATGCTGCGCTCCGGACGCCGGTAGTACGCGTCGCCTTCCATCCACGCATCCAGGCTCGACTCTTCCGCCGATTGCGTCAGGTGCGCCGGACGCCGTTCGAGTTCGCCGATTCCAGAGGCGAGATCTCGCTCAAAGCGGTTCTCGTCGAGCAGACCGCCGCGCAACTGGATGATGTCGGACGCCGTGCTGGTACAACCCTCACTGAACCAGAGCGCCCGCGTGTAATTCTCCTTCGTATAGTCCACGGGCTCGAGCGTCTGCGGACGGATACGCTTCACGTTCCAAAGGTGAAAGAACTCGTGCGCTGTTACCGAAGCCAGTACTTCCGGAGCCCGCGCCAGCACGTCCGCATTCACCTCGATTGCGGTTGAATAAGAGTGCTCCATGCCGCCGCCCGCCGGTCCTTTCGGAAAGTGATAAAGAAACATATAGCTGTCGAAGGGCCGGTCATCCATCCAACTCGTCGCGCCAGCCACGATCTTGTGTAACATGGCGCCAATCTTTTCCATGTCATAGTCGCCCGGTTCGGCATCGATCACCACTCGATAGTGTCCGCCGCCTTCGTCGAAATCAGATTCTTGGAACGCCCCGATCTCGACCGGAGAATCCACCAACCGATCATAGCTCTCCGCGCTGAACCCGCCCTCCGGCATTGGCGCGAGCGGAGTGGCTACGCGCCATCCTTCGGGAAGCTGGTTGAAACGCACGGCCATCGGCCCGTTTCGCGCGTCCAGCGGATACATAAGAACCTGAGCGAGATTCAAGAATGCGTGATGCGAATTGAATTGAGCGCCGAACGGCCCGGGCGAATCTGCGAATATCTGATATTCAATCACGGCGCCGTCCTGCGCGCCGGTGATCTGCCACCGGCTCTTGTCCACCTGGCGGACGGTGAGCGCACGGCCGGCACGGTCTCTCGCGCGCACCCAGTTCACGTATTTTGCGAAGTCGCGCACCTGATACAGCGCATTCCACACCGGAAGCTGCAATTCGCGCTGCTCTGGTCCCTGCGGCAGCAGGATCTGCACTTCTACGAGATGCTGCCCAGGACTTGCCAGAGAGATTGTGTAGTTGGTCGCGGCGTTCGCCGCCCCCGCAGCCGCTATCCATATCAGCAGAGCCCAGCGAAGAATCTGGCGCGAGGCGCCGACGTTCGCGCTGGCAAGCGTCATCGCTTCCCCGCCACGTTCGCTGACTTGACACTTTCAGCTTCGACTGCCAGGGCTCTCAACCGCGCCGGAAGTTTCTCGTAAATCCCGCCAAAACCGCCGTTGGAAAGAATCGCCACCACATCGCCGCTGTGCATCTCCGGAGCAATCGACTGCACGATCTCGTCCGCGTCTCCAATCAAACGCGCGCGCGCGCCATGCTTCTGAATATCTGCGGCCAACTCCGGCAAGTCCAATCGCTCATTCACCGGTACCGCATCCGAGCGAAATACTCCCGCCACGATGACCTCGTCCGCCAGCGCCAGACTCCGCGCCAGATCCGCCTGCAGCACGCGCCGCCGCAGCGTATTTGATCGCGGCTCCAAAATCGCCCACAACCTCGCCTCCGCATAACGCGCCCGCAATGCCTTGAGAGTGCCCGCGATTGCCGTGGGATGATGCGCGAAGTCGTCAATGATGGTGATGCCGTTCACTTGCGCCTTAACCTCTAAACGCCTTTTCACGCTCTTGAACGTTTTCAGCGCTGTTGCGATCTCGTCTTTCGAGATACCGTAGGCAGAAGCCATCGCCGTTGCCGCGGTTGCGTTCCACACGTTGTATTCGCCCGCCAGTGGAAACTCCAGATCCGCCCAGTTTTGGCCGTTGTGCGATACCGACCACGAAGTCCTTCCCGGTTCGAATTTCAAGTTCGTGATTCGCCAGTCTGCGCGCTGACCCGCGCCGTACTGTTCTACGGGGCAGAACGCCTTGCTCAAGCAGCGTTCCAGACTCGCACTATCGGCAGCTTCGCCAGTCGCTCCGTCAAAAGCAATAATCCGTCCCCGGCGTGGAATCAGATTCACCAGCCGCTTGAACGCAGTTTCCACCGCATCGAGATCTTTGTAGATATCGGCGTGATCGAACTCCACCGAAGTGAGAATTACCGCGTCTGGAAAGTAATGCAGGAACTTCGGTCCCTTGTCGAAAAACGCGGTGTCGTACTCGTCGCCCTCCAGAATGAAATGCTTTCCTTGTCCGAGATGAAAGCTCGATCCAAAGTTCTCGGCGATGCCTCCGATCAGGAACGACGGCTGCATCCCGGCTGTGTGAAAGATCCACGCCAGCATCGAGGTAGTAGTGGTCTTGCCGTGCGTTCCCGCCACCACCAGCACTTCCTTGCCCAGCAAGAATTCCTCATGCAGTAACTGTGGGAGCGAACAAAACGGAATGCGCTGGTCGAGCACCTGCTCAAGTTCGGAATTCCCGCGCGACATGGCATTGCCGACCACAACCAGATCCGGACGAGGCTCCAAATTCTTCGCGGCAAAGGGCTGCGCCACGGGAATTTCAAGTTCCGCAAGAAAATCCGACATCGGAGGATACGCCGCCGCGTCCGACCCGGTCACGCGAAACCCGCGCTGCTTCAGCATTCCCGCCAGCGACGCCATTGCTGTACCGCAAATGCCGATCAGATGAATNNCAGCCTGCACCCCGATCGGCAATGTGATGTTTCCTGCTGTCACATGCCCCGACCGCACACCATAGGCGACTGGTACTCCCAACCCGCCGACTATCCGCAGCACCACTTCTTCCAACGTGTATCCCTGATTTGCATTCTGCACGCAATCCCGCATCTCGCCAAACACAATGCCACGCACTCCCCTCAACTTGCCGGCTAGCTTCAACTGCATCAGCATGCGATCGATTTGATAGGGCTTGGCCCCCACGTCCTCAAGAAACAGAATTGTTCCCTCCGTCCGAATCTCGTAGGGGGTTCCGAGAGAAGCTGCCAGGATCGAAAGGCATCCTCCGTAAAGAATTCCCTCAGACGTGCCCTCGATTAAACCACTCGCGCCGGAACCCTCACCTAGATCGATTTCCCACGCATCCGTCCCCGCGAGCGCCGCGTGCCACGAAGCCGTGTCTACACCCTGTTCATACGCCCAATCTTTCGCTACCATCGGCCCGTGGAAAGTTATCAGCCCCAGAGCATCCGAGAAATAAGTGATCAGCGTTGTGGGGTCGCTGTAGCCCACGAAAATCTTCGGATGCGACTTGATCTTCTCCAAGTCCAGCGCTTCGAGCAAATAGTTCGCACCGTAGCCGCCCCGCGCGCAGAGAATCGCCCGTACATCCTCGCGCACAAACATTTCTTCCAGTTCGCGTGCCCGGCGCTGCACCGACCCTGCGAAGTAGAGGTCCTGATCGAGAATGGAATCGAAATAAAAGGGCCGGTAGCCGGCGCCCCGCAGCCCTGTACATCCAGCTTCCAGATCGCCGCGCTTGACATTGCTCGCCGGCGCCACGATGCCGACCGTATCGCCCGGCCGGAGGGCGGGCGGCTTCACGCGCGGAACTGTCGATGAGAACATGCAGTCAGATGCCTGTTTCGAAACGAAAAACTCGGTAGTGCAGATGAGATCAAGAACATCGAGGCCGCCAACCTCTACAACTCAGCAGCTTAACTCAGAAAAAACTCTCCCCGGCAAACCAATCGTGCCGTCCCACGCAGAAACACCAGATTTCCTTCCTGCCGCACCGTCTGGATTCCGCCCGGAGCATGCACGCGCACCGGCGACTCCGTCTGTCCCGTCGCCATTGCCGCCACCGCCGATGCGCAAGAACCCGTCCCGGACGATTGCGTCTCTCCTACTCCACGCTCGAAAAAACGCGCCTTCACATCGTGCTTTCCATCGATCGCAACCAGCTCAACGTTCACACCGTGCTTGAACTCGGAGCTGTGCTGAATCTTTGCCGCATGGTCCTGCCAGTTCCTCGCGAACTCGCCCACGAACACCACGTAGTGCGGATTGCCCATCGAAACCGGAATTCCGTACACCATGCTTGCTCCCGCCTGCACGGCCAGTTCTGCTCCAACCGCAGCCTCGCCCATTTCGACGTCAAACTCGTAATCGGATTCCCTCCGTGCCGTCAGCACGCACGTCTTTAATCCCGCCCCGGTTTGGATCGTGATCTTCTCCATTCCTCGCTCCGCGCAAATGTACGCTGCTACACAACGCGTACCATTGCCGGAAATCTCGGCCTCGGAACCGTCGGCGTTAATCAGACGAATCTCCACGTCCGCCATCGAGTGCGGATACATCCATTCCACTCCGTCCGCCCCCACGCCTTCGTGCCGGTCGCACATGCGGCGCGTAAGGGCTACGAAGTCCGCAGGAGCCTGAGCGCCTTCGACGCTCGAAGAATCGATCAGCAGAAAATCATTTCCACACGCGCTGGCCTTCACAAACGGAATCACGACCGACGGTAGGCTCACTCCAATTCCACCGGCCCCAACGAAGCCACGTTGCCCAGCATAGACGATGCCTTTAGGTCGCGCAGAAACTCCTCCTGCTCACGGTTGCACCCAGATACGTCAAACTGCACCCGAACGTGCTGGCTTGTGCTGCCACTCACAACGTTCTGCATCATGCGGTGTCGATGTTCCAGAATACGGTTGACTTCCTGGGTAACCTCTTCCACACTCGCGCCCGTAACTTCATAGCTGGTCAACAGCGTTTTCAGGTTGAACGTTAGCTCGAGGTGGCCCAGAGAAAACAGCGCAATCAGAATTAGCCCGGTGGCAAAAATCGCCGTCAGGTAAAGTCCTCCACCCGTGGCCATTCCCACTGAAGCCACCACGAACAACGTCGACGCCGTGGTCAGGCCAGTCGTCAGCCCCCGCGTGTGCAAGATCGATCCCGCTCCGATGAACCCAATGCCCGGGATGATCTGCGCCGAAATACGGGTATGGTCGCCGAGGTGTTCCACCGCCAGCACGTCCGAGAGAATGGTGAACATTGCTGCTCCAAAACAGATGAACATATTGGTGCGCAGCCCCGCTGGCCGGTGCTTCAGTTCCCGCTCCAGTCCGATGATCCCGCCCAGAATCGCCGCCAGTACCAACCGCGCCAGAGAAGTCGCGACAATCCCGGTCCCCATCTCTCCGCGCAACAAGTCGAAAATGCGTTGCAGGTTCATGAGTTCGGTCCAAACACTTAGGAAAGGTTCAGATGGCCGGATTTTATCACCCCAACATGCTGTCTTCGTGGCCTTCCGCGTTAACCGGCGTGATTACCGCGTCTGGTCTTGTACGCGTGACGGGGCGCGTCCCTGCGTTCGTCCTTGAAAGATCGCGGCCCGAGGCTGACCTGTGGTGTGGATCTCGACCAACGCCGTCAGCCGCCGGTCTTTCGCCGCCGTCCACACCGGGTCGCCCTCGAAGCCCACGACATAGTCTGCATACGCGGCCGGATCCGCCAGTGCATGCTCCCACAAACCCTCAGGATCGACAGGTTGCTTCCACACTCGATGATTGCCTTCATTGATAACCCGCCGCAGAGGAATCCCCGCCTGCTCCAGCGCGCCGACGTGTGCACCCAGATACATCAGCAGCGCGGAGTCCGGTGGGATCAACTTGATCCAGGCCGCCACCTGCCCATCCAACGCCAGCCGCCCGCGCATGTTCGTCGCAGCCTCGCGATAACAAATTGGCTCAGATCGCCAGATGGTCCCATAGCTCGCAACCGCCAGCACCAGGACGCTCAATAATGCTGCTGCGCCCGTCCAGCGTTTCCAGGAAAGTTCAACTCGCCGTATCTTCGCTGCGCATTGCAGAAGGAAATAGATTCCCAGCGGCACAAACACCGTGAACGCCGGAAGCAGTTGCAATCCATAGCGCACGTTGTACTGTGAAAACGGCCACCACGTCGGCAAGAAAATTGGCACGCTGCCATAGGCTATGGACAACGCGTAAAACGGCAGCGGCGCCCACAAAAGCAATGCAACCCGTCCCCGCCCGCTGAACCATGAAACCACACACCCTAACAGCGCCAGAGCTAGCCACAAGCGTCCTCCCCAGTTCGCCTCGCTCACATTCAGTTCCGCCGCTTTTAGAAAATACGAGCCCGCAGCCAACACATTTCCCCTCGCCGGATTCACCGTCGCGGTCTTTTGCTCAATCGCTTTCGCGGAGTAGGGTCCATTTGCGAACTCCAGCGGATTCCGGTAAACGACGGCGTTGTACGCGAGCCAAAGCACGGGGGCAGCCGTCGCCAGCAAAACAAACTTGAAGAGAATCATCCGCGACGAGGCGACCGAGAGGCCGCCGCCGTCTTTGTGAACCGTGCCAGGATGGGAGTTCACAATCACAGCACCAACTACCAAAATCGCGGCCAGAAACCATCCGTCATATCGCGTCAAACACGCCGCCGTCAGAAACAGTCCGCACTTGGTCAGGGATCGACTTGCCTTCCCCGCGTCCGCCTGCCCCGCGAACTCAGAGAAATAGGCCACGGCCCAGAGGAACAACGCCAGATACAGCGACTCGCCCATCGCCGTGGCCTGCATGTAAATCAAGTTCGGATTCGCTCCGTATAGAATCGCCGAGGCCCACGCCGCAATCTTCGCTGTACCGTTTGCTTCTTCGCCACGGCTCAGCGTTACACGCACCAGCTTGAACACTCCCAGTACGCCCAGCACATATGCCGCCATCGATGGGATCGATCCGCCCGCGCCGCTCTGCCACATCTGCTTCGACACGATGAAGGGCATAATCAGCAGATGCGGCAACGGAAGCCACACCGTTCCCAACTGCAGCAGACCGGGAGTTTTCGAATCAAAGACACGGCGTGCAATGTTGATGTGCGCTACGGCGTCGCCGTACAGCAGCAAATCTCCGTGCCGGTAGTAGAAGAGAAAAGAAAACACCGAAACGAAGATCGCCAGCCACACCAGCCGTACGACCTCAATTTCGGATTTCGGCTTCGGCTGAGATTGCGGCATCAGTCGAGGTGGGTGAGTTCACGAAAAATCTGGAAACGCGCTTCAATTTCTTCCCGCGTCAGCGACTGCAGCCGCTCGGTGCCGAAACGCTCGACCGCAAACGAACCCATCACGCCGCCGTAGAACATGGCCTGCTTCAGCACGCGGCGGTTCACTTCGCCTTGCGACGCGATGTAGCCCATAAAACCGCCGGCAAAGCTGTCGCCCGCTCCGGTGGGATCGCGTACTTCATCAAGCGGCAGTGCGGGAGCCCGGAAAGGATGATGGCCTCCGGCGAACTGGCCATCGCGGAAAAAGATGGTGGCGCCATACTCGCCATGCTTGATGACCAGAGCGCGCGGACCAAGCTCCATCACCTTGCGTGCGGCGCGAGGCAGACTGCTGTCGTCGGCCAGCATCTTAGCTTCGGTGTCGTTGATCAGCAGCACGTCCACTCGCTGCAGCATCTTCTCCAGGTTTTGGCGATGTCCGCCGATCCAGTAGTTCATGGTGTCGCCGCCGACCAGCTGCACGTTCGGCATCGCATCGCGCACTCTGACTTGTAGCACGGGATCGATATTGGCCAGGAAGAGATAGTCGGAGTTGTGATACTCGGCCGGAATCGACGGTTCAAAGGTTTCGAAAACGTTTAACTCTGTGTTGAGAGTCTTGGCCTCGTTGACGTTCTCGCCGTACTCGCCGGTCCAGTGAAAAGTTTTCCCTTTGGCGTGCTGGATGCCACGCGTATCGACGCCGCGCTTGTTCATCACCGCTTCGTTTTCCGCAGTGAAATCTTCGCCCACCACGGCCACCACCCGAACGTCGGTGAAGTGGCTGGCGGAAAGCGAAAAGTAGGTGGCCGCGCCGCCCAGGATCTTCTGGCGCTCGCCGTAAGGAGTTTTCAGGGTATCGAATGCGACCGAGCCAACCACAAGAATGGACAAGTGCTATTTTCCCGCTTTCTGTTCGGAGTCGAAATACTTGCCGACCAGCAACACGAGCCGCTCCAGTGTTGCCGCCGGTACAGCGCTCTTCTGGGTCATGATGGCGTTCTTCAGCGCTGAGCCACACTTGCAGCCGCGCGTCTTGGGCATGGCGGCTACCGCCTCGCGGACCACGTGGCTGGCGTTTTGCGCGTTGTTCTGCAGCACAGCGACGATCTGGTCGACCGAAACGGAGTCATGCTGCTGGTGCCAGCAGTCGTAGTCTGTAACCATGGCGACGGTTACATAGCATAGCTCCGCCTCGCGCGCCAGGCGGGCCTCGGTGAGGTTGGTCATGCCAATGACGTCGAGCCCCCAACTGCGATACAGGTTGGACTCGGCGCGAGTGGAGAACTGCGGGCCTTCCATATTCAGATAAGTGCCGCCGGACTTCACGTTGACCCCAACACTCCGGCAAGACTGCGCGGCGATGTCGGCACTTTCAGCGCAAATGGGATCACCAAAACCAATGTGCGCGACCAACCCATCGCCGAAGAAGGTGTCCACGCGATGGCGAGTCCGATCGACAAACTGATCGGGAATGACGAAATCCATCGGATGATGCTCTTCCTTCAGCGAACCCACCGCCGAGAGCGAGAGAATCCGCTCCACCCCAAGCTGTTTCAGCCCGTAAATGTTGGCGCGATAGTTGATCTCGGTGGGTAAGAAGCGATGGCCGCGACCGTGACGCGATAGGAAAGCCACCTTGCGGCCTTCCAGCCTTCCCAACACGTAGGGGTCGGAAGGTGCGCCGAATGGGGTTTCCAAGAGTAACTCGCGCGCGTCGCTCAAGCCGGGCATGGAGTACAGGCCGCTGCCACCGATGATGCCGATTTCCGCCTGCTGCAACCGAAGCTCCTTGGAGACAGTGTGCAAACCAACGATTATACAGGCCAAGGTCTCGGAGGACGGCAAAAGCCCAACAGGTGGCACTGTCCTAATTTCGATTTCAGAAAATTAGGGCTGTGGAAAACCGGGGGGGTGCGATGAAGCGCTCTCCCAAGCCACATGTAAAATGTAAACATAAGAGCAATTGATGCGCCAAACCGATGCTGGAGTCACGGCAAATTAGGACAGTACCGACAGGGCGGGCATTGCCGGCGGCCTTATTCTTGGTAAGTATCCCCGCAAGCCTCAAGGGATAAGTGCCTTATTTCTTGTCATCACCAGCCGGCTCGGCCGGCGAGGGACCTGCTTTTCAAGATTTGCGCCACCGTCTTCTAAGACGAAATGAATCCGACCTCGCAACAGCCCGCGCTGCCCGTTCCCGCTTTCGAGCGCCAAGAGGCCCAATTCGCCCGCGCTTTCGCCATTCTGCGCCAAGCCATCGCGGACCACGCCTTTCCCGGCGCGGCCCTCGCCGTCACCCATCGCGGATCGTTGGTCGCCTTTCAGGGATTAGGTCGCTTCACCTACAATGACCACGCGCCGCCCGTCCAGCCTGACACCGTCTTCGATCTCGCATCCTTGACCAAGGTCGTGGCGACAACCACAGTCGCGATGCTTCTGTACGAGCGCGGCCAACTTTCGCTCGACGCGCCGCTTGCGACATTTCTGCCCGAGTTCGTCGTGCTTGCGCCCAAACATCAGCAGCCAGCACGCCAGACCGTCACCATCCGCATGTTGCTGGCGCATTGCAGCGGACTGCCCGCCTACGAGAAGCTGTTCGACTTTGCCGAAAGTCGCGACGACCTGATTCGCGCCGCCCTCACCGCTCGATTAGTCACCGCGCCCGGCACCCGCGCTGACTACAGCGACATCGGGTTCATCCTGCTGGGAGAAGTCTTAGCCAAGCAAGCCGGCCTGGGGCTCGATCTGTTCGCACGACAGGAAATCTTCACGCCCCTGGCCATGGCGCGCACCCGCTTCAAGCCGCCCGGCGAATGGAAGACTGCCATCCCGCCTACCGAAGATGACCAAAGGTTTCGCAAGCGAATCATTCAAGGCGAAGTCAATGACGAGAACGCTTACGCGATGGGCGGGGTCGCAGGACATGCCGGCCTCTTCGCTCCGGCAACCGATTTGGCCATCTTCGCCGAGTGCATGTTGCGTGGCGGCCCACCAATCCTGAAGCCGGGGACGGTGAAGCTTTTCACCCACCGCGAACCATCGCCGCCGGGCACCTCACGCACCTTGGGATGGGACACGCCCTCGCCCACCGAATCGTCTTCCGGCAAACACTTCACGCCACTGTCGTTCGGCCACCTCGGATTCACCGGCACCTCCCTGTGGATCGATCCCGCGCACCGCTTGTCGGTAACCCTGCTCACCAATCGCACCTGGCCCAGCCGCGCCGAGCAGGCCATCCGTCAGGTCCGTCCGCAGGTGCACGATGCCATTGTCGAAGCGATGGAGGAACGGTCCTAGTCGCATGAAGCACAAACCCGCTTCCGACACCGCGGACCTCGGCACTGAGCAGCGCAATCCTGCAACCCAGGACCTCGACATGCTTTCGGCCCTCGAGATCGCGCGCGCCATCAACGCTGAAGACGCCAAGGTCGCCGCCGCCGTCAAGCAAGCTTTGCCGCAGATTGCGCGGGCCATCGACACCATTGCCAATGCGCTTTCCCACGGCGGCCGGCTGATCTATGTCGGCACCGGAACCAGCGGACGCCTAGGCGCGCTCGATGCTGCCGAATGTCCGCCCACCTTCAACAGCGACCCCAAGGCCGTACAGTTCGTAATCGCCGGCGGCGTAAAGGCGCTAGGCGCGGCCGTCGAGTCCAATGAAGATTCGCGCCCGGCCGGAGCCGCCGGCATCGCGAAACGCAAGCCCACCCAGCGCGATGTCGTGGTCGGCATCGCCGCCAGCGGACGCACTCCGTATACAGTCGCTGCGGTCGAGTATGCCCGCTCCCATGGCGCGGCAACAGTCGCCATTACCTGCAACCGGGAGACGCCGCTAGAACGCGCGGCCGAAATTGCCATCGTGGTCGCGGTTGGTCCGGAGGCCGTTGCCGGCTCCACGCGCATGAAGGCGGGCACGGCGCAGAAAATGGTGTTGAACATGTTGACCACCGGCGCCATGACGCGACTCGGCTACGTCTACGGCAACCTCATGGTCAACGTCCATCTGAAGAACAGCAAGCTGGTGGAACGCGGCATTGGCATCCTGCGGGAGATTACCGGGCTCGACCGCGACAGCAGTATCAAGGTGCTTCGCCAAGCGGGCGGCAGCGTTCCCATTGCAATCGTCATGACGAAAAAGAAGGTCGGCAAATCCCAAGCCGAGCTGCTGCTGAAAAGCGCCCAGGGGCACGTCCGTGCCGCTCTGGGAGAAAAATAGGCCGGCGATAAATTTCGACTTTTCCACAGGCAGCGGTGCGCTATACTCCGCGGGTCATTTCGTCAGGGGCAAACGCGACTCACGCGCCCGCATCCCGAAAGTAAGCAGTACCCGCAACGACTCTTGGCCAGATTACTCGTAAAATGGAGATGGCGCCGTGATCCATAGGTTCGGCGTACGCAGTACGCGGTTAGGATTTCCTCTCATGGACAAGTTTGTCATTCGCGGCGGTAATCCGCTTCTGGGCACCGTGCGCGTCAGCGGCGCCAAGAATGCCGCCCTGCCTTCGATGGCCGCGGCCCTGCTCACCGACGAGCCCGTCATCCTGGAAAATATTCCGCAGGTCCGCGACATCGAGACCGAGCGCAAGCTGCTGGCCGCGATGGGCGCCGAAGTCGAGCTGGGCTATGGCCGCGCTCAACACCGCACCACAATTTGTTGCCGCAACCTGTCCAGCCCCGAAGCCTCCTACGACTTGGTGAAAACCATGCGGGCTTCCACCCTTGTTTTGGGACCGCTGGTCGCGCGCATGGGAACAGCTCGCGTGTCGCTCCCTGGCGGCTGCGCCATCGGGGCCCGGCCCATCGATTTGCACCTGAACGGCTTGGAGAAGCTGGGCGCGAAGATTTCGCAGGAGCATGGTTACATCGAGGCCCGTGCCGATCGGCTACAAGGCGCTCGCATTGTCTTCGAGAAAATCACCGTCACCGGCACCGAAGATCTGCTGATGGCCGCGACCCTGGCCGAAGGGGAAACCATATTAGAGAACTGCGCGCGCGAGCCCGAAGTGGTCGATCTCGCGGCATTGCTCAACAAAATGGGAGCGCAGATCGATGGCGCCGGTAGCCACACCATCCGCATTCACGGCGTACAGAAGTTGCACGGCGCGCGTCATCGCATTATTCCCGACCGCATCGAAGCTGGGACGTTTCTGGTCGCCGGCGCACTCACCGGCGGCGACCTGATGGTCTCCGGTTGCGAACCCCTTCACCTCAATGCGCTGCTGCAAAAGCTGGAAGAATGCGGCGTGACCGTGCGCTGCAACGGCGACTCCATCCGCGTCATCGGCGACGGTCCACTGAAGGGCGCCGACGTGGTGACCGAAGAGTATCCCGGCTTCCCCACCGACATGCAGGCGCAATACATGGCGCTGGCCACCCAGGCCGAAGGCACCAGCATCGTCACCGAAAACATCTTCGAGAACCGCTTCATGCACGCCCAGGAATTGGTGCGCATGGGGGCCAACGTCAAGATCGAAGGCAGCCGCGCCGTGGTTCGCGGGCGTACTCCGCTCAGCGGCGCAGCCGTGCAAGCCAGCGATTTGCGCGCCTCCGCATCGCTGGTACTCGCCGCCCTCGTGGCCGATGGCGAGACCATCATCGACCGGGTTTATCACATCGATCGCGGCTACGAGCACATCGAGGAGAAGCTGCGCGGCGTGGGCGCTCAGATCCGCCGCATCGGCGAGCTGCTTCCTCGCCGCATGACCGCGCCCGCGGTCGCCAGCTGATCGGCAATCCGCCCACCGGTTCTCTAATCACGCTCCTCTGTGACGTAGCTCGCAGAGTTCCCCGCCGCAATCGCGTTTGATCAAGACTAAGGAGCTATTGATGCGTGGCAATGAGAAAGTGATTGAGCAGTTGAATATGGCGCTATGCGCGGAATTGACGGCCATTGCGCAATATATGGTCCAGGCGGAAATTTGCGAGAACTGGGGCTATGTCCGGCTAGCCGGACTCACCAAGTCCCGCGCGATGCAGGAAATGAAGCACGCCGAAACCCTGATCGAGCGTATTATTTTTCTCGATGGCGCGCCCAACGTGGCCGTCCCGCTAACTCCCGAGATCGGCGCCAATGTGCAACAGCAACTTGAGGCTGACCTGGCCTCGGAAGCGGGCGCCATCCGCGAGTACAACCAGGCTTCCGCCATCTGCCGCGAAGCCGGAGACGCGGGCACCAAGGACCTCTTCGATCGCTTGATTCATGATGAGGAACGTCATGCCGACTTCCTGGAAGCGCAACTGCATGCCATCCAGGAAATGGGAATCGGTCCGTACTTGGCGCAACAATTAAAGTAAGGTCGATGCTCGATGGCTTTGTATTAGGGCACAGCTTCACAGGTTGCTGAAAACCTGCAGCCAAGGGGCTCTTGAAGGGGCGCACCTTCAGTTGCGCTATATAAGCCGTTTATTTTTGTCGTTCGGAGTGGGCGTTAGCTCACTCCGAGTCCGCGTTTCATCCGCGGGCGTTTACTTCTTCTTCACCGCAACCACGTTGTCATCCGGATTGCGGTCAATCAGCTTGTCCACCGGATCGATGCCTGCCTTCGCCGGCAACTTGTCCACCGTAACCGTGATCTCGGTTTTCTCCTGCTCCATTTTGTGCTTCTGCAGGTAGAGATACTTTCCGTTCCCGTCCAGCACGCCAATGTCGATCAAGTCATTCAGCGGCACCGTGTGCTCCTGCCCGCGCCCATCAGCCCGAAACTTCTTGGCCTCGACCGTCAAATGGACGTCGTACTTGCCATCGGGACGCTGGACATAGTCGGCCGAGAGCGCACGGTCATCGTACAGCGTGATGTTCTGGAACAGATCGTCGAACAAGTATTGATACTCGGGCGGCGTCACCTTTCTGAAATAGCCTTCTAGCTCAAGCGACGTCGGATACGGCGCTCCCTTGAAGGCATGGGCCTGCAGAAACTTCCGGATCGCTTGGTTGACTTTGTCCTCGCCAATGTAGTCTTGCAGCGCGTACATCACCATCGCGCCCTTGTTGTAATGAATGTAGCCCTGGTTGGGATCGACCTCGTACAGCGGATTTTCCTCATTGCGTTCCTGTCCTCGGCCGCGCAGATATTGGTCGAGTTCGTAGCGCAGAAATTTCTTCATCGACTCCGCACCGAAATGGTGCTTCATCACCATCAACGCGGTGTATTGCGCCATGGTTTCTTCGATCGAGGTGGCGCCTTGCACGTAGGACGACATCACCTGGTGTCCCCACCATTGATGGCCGGTCTCATGCGCGGTCACGTAGAAGGGCAGGTCCACGGCATCGGCTCTCTTGCTGACCTTGGTGATGAAACCGATTGATTCGGAGAATGGAATGGTATTGGCATACGAGGCAGCAAACTGCTGGTAGCGTGGAAACTCAATAATGCGCAGCTGGTGAAACTGGAAAGGGCTGAAGTTGGCGCTGCAGTAGGCCAGCGTCTCCTTCACGCTTTCCATCATGATGTCCAGGTTGAATTCGTGCCCGGGCTGGTAATAAATTTCCAGATTGACGTTCTGCCAGCGGTCGCGGCGCACCGCGTAGCGCGCCGACTGGATCGAGTAGATATTCATGATGGGCGCATCCATCTTGTAATGGAAGTAGCGCCTGCCGTCCTGCTCCCACTCCTTCTGCAAATAGCCCGGAGCAATGGCGATCTGGTCAGCGCTGGTGCTGACCGTGGCCTCGAAGTTGATCCAGTCGGCATCGAAACTGCCGCTGTTGTATTGCCGGGCAGCAACGTCGTCCAGCTTCGGTAGCCGCCTTGCCTTCTCCAACCCGTGGCGATGGCGAGCGCTGTCATCGGTGAGCTCGATGTCGGGCGCGTAGCCGACGTACGGAAGATAGCGGTCGTTAACAAACGTCCCGTTGCGCACAATGTCGGTATTGATCGCGGAATTCTGGAATCCCGGATTGTCGTACTGCAACGCAAAATCCAGCTGGATGCGCCCCTGCGGCGGTAACGGAGCCGGCAGGCGATAAAGATAGAAGCCCAGCGTGGGATCTTCGATCAGCGCGGTCTGGCCGCCGGCAAAGCTGAGCTTGTCCACATGGATATGAGGTGGAGGAATCGGCGCAAGGTCGACCGGCCAAACCGTCAGCGCGATGCGATCGATATCGGCGGACGTCTTGTTTTCCAGCCACATGGTGCCGTGGACTGAAACCGAACGCTTCTCCGGATAAATATCCACCTCGGTGGTTACGTCGGTAATGCGCGGCTGCGGGAGCGACCAGTACTGCCGATATTTCTTCTCGTACTGGGCGCGCCATTCGTCGATCTTGAAGGTCGTTGCGTATGGGTTAAGGACGTTTGTGTTGTAGAAAATGTATCCCCCCACGCCGGTCATAAGCACGACACACGCGATCGTACCTGTCAGTGTTGCTCGCGAAAATCTCGCCGCCGCCAGGTCCAGTCGGACCCGCCAACTGCTCTCCGTGCCTCGCACCCATAACAAGTTGGTCAGAATCGCCAGCAAAACTGCGGCTATCGCCCAATAGAGCCGGAACCAGAAGAGCGGCTGCACGAACGGGCCGTAGCCGTTCATGTCGGAATACGTGACATTCGGCGTCTGCCCGAAGCGATAGAGGTAATGTTGGAACCCTGCCGGCGGCAGTGCGATGGTGGCTACCAGGTAAAGCACCATCACGAAGTGCCCCAGGTACTTGTTGTTGACCACGGTCTGCACGAAGATCGCCAGGACGCAGAGGATGCACAGCGCAGTCAGCCGATTGAGAAACAATTCCCGGAAGTAAAGTCCGAGTTGGAAGTGGTAATAGCCCTGCGCTATCTGGACGATCAGGCCGGATGCCAGGATCAGCAGCACCACCAGCACCTGCACCAGCATCAGCGCCAAGAGTTTGGAACTGAACAATACCCAGCGCTGTAAGGGGAAGGCATCCATCACCTGATTGAGCTGGGCGTCGCGCTCTCGCCACACCAACTCGCCGGAAGAGAAAATGATGATGGCCAGGGCGAAGAGCGCGAAGCCGACGCCGGCATTCTCCAGCATCTGATAGGTGACGGGGTAACTTGCCGCAGATAACGGATCGTTGATTCCGCTGGCGGTGAAGATGGCGAACACTCCCCCGGCCAGCATCAGCACCAGGAAGAAGATGTTCTTGGTCGTCTCCGTGAACTGGATGCGAGTGAGTGACACCAACTGGCGCAGCGAGGCGCCAGCCGAGAAGACGGGGTGAGCGAGCGGCAACGATTCCGCGGCGGGCACCGGCTCGGCTTCTGCGGAAGGCCGACGACGCTTGCTGCGTTCCGCGGGATAGGCAAAGCAAACCTTCACGTAGGTGAGTACCAGGAAGATCGCGCCTATACCTAACCAGACAGCGCGGTTCGCCAGCAGGATGCCTTGCAACGGAATGAGCTGCGTGTTGCGTTGGAAGGGCGTCCAGTAGCGCGTAATGCGATCGATAGCGGCGCCGCCTAGAGGATCAAACAGCGCGAAGCGCACACTGGGTGTCAGCGCCGCCGAGTTTTGCGTGACCGCCAAGTACCCGATCAACACCAGTATGCTGGCGACGTATACCGGCAGCATCTTCCGCGTGAGCGCCGCCAAGGCAAAGAAGATGGCGGTCAGGAACAGAAGATTCGGCAGAACATTGATGATGTATGGCTGAAAATACGCCCCGGCGATTTGTGGGCCGAGCCGGGTCTTATCCAGCCACGGCAGCAGCGTGCCGATCCACGCTCCCAATCCCACGCTGGAGAAAATAAAGATCTGCAGGACGAACGCCGCCAGGAAACGCCCGCCCAGATAATCGAGCTTGGTGATGGGCGAAGTGTAGAAAAATACGGCCGAGTTGTTGTCGATGTCCTGGTAAGTCGCCTGTCCCGCGATAGCGGCGATGATGATGATGCCGAAGAAGCAGATGTAGGTAATGACCGAGTTCAGCGCATAGGGTGAGTTGATCAGCACCTTCCCGCCGGTGCCGAAGTCGACACTGGCGTCAGTAAAGGCGCCGCCCGACATCAGGATAAACAGGCAACCCAGGGCGAAGAAAACGCCGAAGTAAACGTAGGTGGAAAGCCGTCGCAGGCGCTGATCGAGTTCGAAGAGAAATATGTTGGCCAGCATGAGATCAGTTGGCCGGCTGGTCCGCAGCCGCGCCATACAGGAAGCCCTTGATGGTCGCGAAGTAAAGGTCTTCCAGATCGGGATTCACCGGCTCGAAGCCGCCCTCGGGCAGTTCGTCCTGCAGCACGTGCAGCATCGTCCGCCCGGCAAAAAGATGCATGGAAATTACGCGAAACCGCTGCTGATAGTCCGGCAACTCCGAGCGCGCGATCGCTTTCCTCCAAACCCGCCCATTGAGTTCCCCGACTAGCGCGGCCGGATCGCCGACGGCGCGCACGCGTCCCTGATGAATGATTGCCATGTTGCGGCACAGGTCGCTCACGTCCGACACGATGTGGGTGGAGAGAATCACGATAACGTTCTCGCCGATGGCGCTCAGCAGATTGTGAAAACGCACTCGCTCTTCGGGATCGAGACCCGCGGTAGGTTCGTCCACGATGATCAGCCGCGGATTGCCCAGCAGCGCCTGCGCAATTCCAAAACGCTGTTTCATGCCTCCCGAAAAACTGCCCAGCGGCTGGTTGCGATGCTCCCAAAGGTTCGTCTGCCGCAACAGCGCGTGCACCACCTCGCGCCGTTCTTTGGAATTCTCGATTCCCTTCAGCGCCGCAAAGTGTGACAACAAATTCTGCGCCGTGACCTTCGGATATAAGCCAAATTCCTGCGGCAAATATCCCAGCAGCTTGCGGACTTCGTCCTTCTGCCGCAACACGTCAATGCCGCCCAACTGTGCGCTGCCGCTGTCGGCCTCTTGCAGCGTGGCCAGGGTGCGCATCAGGGTCGACTTCCCTGCCCCGTTGGGGCCAAGCAAGCCGAACATGCCGAAAGGAATGGCGAGCGAGACGTCTTGCAGCGCCTGCGTGCCGTTAGCATAGCGCTTAGAGAGATTTTCGATCTGTAGTTGCATCGCTCCTCGAGGTTCTGAATCGGAGATACGAAAATATCGAGAAAATAGTTCCCGCCGAGATGCCGTCGTCGCGGAAAATGGTAGCCCACCGTGGGCGCTGAATCAATGGAGCTGGAATTCNNGAATTCTAGTAGAGTCATAAACACCCAAGATGGGTTTACAAAACTTATGTTTTCTTAACAAAATCAAATGTCGCCGTGTGTTTAGGTAGTAATCGGTACAATTTCCAACAGGTTGCCAAGAAGAGTTCTTGAGCAGGCAGGGAAAAGCGCTATCAAGCTAGAGTCAAGAATGCGAGCCATGATTCCACAACGAAGAGTGAAGCCAGTCTTAGCGATCCTTGTTCTCGTCGCCGGAAGCTTACTTCTTGCTCCCCAAACTTCTGCCGTTCAGCAGAGCGGCACCTCGCAGCCGGTAAACGCGCCGAAAAAAGTTCGCGCTGTGGGCACAATTAAGTCGGTGAATGCCAACACGATCACACTCACCACCGACTCTGGTTCTGAGATCAACGTGCTCATTGGACCGTCTACTCGCCTGGTGCGTATGGCGCCGGGGCAGACCGATCTAAAGAGCG
The DNA here is from genome assembly GCA_003165795.1 of Acidobacteriaceae bacterium. GTDB lineage: Bacteria > Acidobacteriota > Terriglobia > Terriglobales > Acidobacteriaceae > Bog-257. Next base: position 125,232 of record PMWW01000152.1, on the reverse strand, counting down.
CACTGGCGATCCAGTTGAGCGATGTTCAGGTGGGCGATCGCCTGCTTGCCGGAGGAACGCCCTCCGATGATGGCAAGTCCGTCTCGGCCACGTCCGCAGTCGTAATGAAGAAGTCCGACGTCGCCGAGAAGCAGGAACATGACCGCGAACAGTGGCAGAAGCACGGCACCGGCGGCGTGGTGAAGGCAGTCGATGCCGGCTCGGGAACGATTACGATTTCCACCGGCACGTTAGGCGCTCCCAACACGCTCGCCATCCATGTTTCGCAGGACACGCTCATTCGCCGCTACGCTCCTGACTCGGTGAAGTTCGACGACGCCAAGCCCGGCACGCTGGACCAGATCAAGCCTGGCGACCAGCTTCGCGTACGCGGTACCAAAAGCGATGATGGCAAGGCAATGGCGGCCGCAGAAATTGTCTCGGGAAGCTTCCGCAGCATTGCCGGTGTGGTCGTCTCCACCGACGCCGCGAATAGTACGGTCACGGTGACGGACCTGGCAAACAAGCGGCCGGTAACGCTGAAAATCACCGCCGACTCGCAGATGCACAAGCTGCCTGCCATGTTCGCGCAGCGCATTGCCCTGCGCTTGAAAGGCGGCGCTTCTCCTGCTGGTGCCGGCGCTGCTGCGGCTGGCGGCCCTCCCACGCATGCCCAAGGCGGCGGGACGTCTCCCGACGGCGGGGCAAGTCCGGGAGGTTCTCGCCAGGGTGGTCCGCCCGATTTTCAGCAAATGCTCAGTCGCATGCCCGCTGCTGGCCTCGGCGAATTGCAAAAGGGCGACGCATTGATGATCGTCGCTACCGAAGGCTCAACCGATTCACCTTCGACGGTGATCATCCTGCTCAGCGGGGTCGAGCCGATTCTGGCGGCCGCTTCTCCCGCCCGGGCCAGCACAATTTTGTCACCGTGGAATCTGTCTACCGGAGCAAATGCTGGAACGGGAGACACTCCCTAGCGGAATACATGCAGCGGCAAAACTTTTCGGCTTCATGAAAGTCCAGTCACTTCAAATGCGCTTGTGCACCATTACCTTTTTCTTGTTTTCGATTTTCGCCGTTGCGGCCTCCGCGCAAACATCGGGAACCCTGCGTGGCCGGATTACCGATCCCTCCGGCGCCGTCATCCCCGGAGCAACGATTACTGCCACTGGAGCTGATGGAAAGCCCATCAGCACCCTAACCAATCATCAAGGAGTTTATGAACTCAAGGGACTTGCTCCTGGATCGTACAACGTCACGGCCGCGGCTCCGGGCTTCGCAGTCGATCAGGAAGCGGACGTGAAAATTGTCCCCGGGCAGCCGCAACAGCTCGACATCGGTCTGGAGATCGAGGTCGAAAAACAAAACGTCGAGGTGCAGGAAGAGTCCCCAACCGTCAATGTGAGTCCCGAAAGCAGCGCTGGAACTTTGGTGCTCAAGGGCAAAGATCTCGATGCGCTCTCCGACGATCCCGATGAGTTGAGTTCAGAGCTGCAAGCTCTGGCCGGGCCTTCCGCCGGACCGAACGGCGGCCAAATCTATGTTGACGGATTTACCGCCGGACAACTTCCTCCGAAATCGGCGATCCGCGAAATCCGTATTAACCAGAACCCATTCTCCGCCGAGTACGACAAGCTCGGTTACGGACGCATCGAGGTCTTCACCAAGCCAGGGACCGATCAGCTCCACGGCCAGCTCATGGTGAATGGAAATTCTTCGGCGTTCAACTCGCTCAATCCCTTCATTACGTCGACGCCGGGCTATTACTCGGAAATCTTCAACGGAAATATCAGCGGGCCGATCGACAAGAAGGCTTCGTTCTTCTTCACCATCCAGCAGCGCGACATCGACAACGTAAGCGTCATCGTCGCCCAGGTACTCGGTCCGGGCAACACCATCGTCCCTTACACCGCGGCCGTGCCCAGCCCAGCGAAGCGGCTTAATATCAGCCCGCGGGCCGATTTCCAACTCACCCCTAAGAACACACTGACCGTGCGCTATCAGTATGTGCGCAACGATCAAAACAACGAAGGCATCGGCCAATTCTCTCTAGCCACGACAGGCTATAACTCCCACAGCACCGAGCAGACGGTACAGATCAGCGACACCCAGACTATCAGTCCGACGATAGTAAATGAGACGCGCTTCCAGTACATTCGCGACAGCGACACCTCGGTTCCCTTGAGCGTCGATCCCACCCTGATCGTGCAGAGCGCGTTTACCGGCGGTGGAAGTTCGTCCGGTACCGTGGTCAGCAATCAAGACCACTACGAATTGCAGAATTACACTTCGATCGCCCATGGCAAGCACTTCATCAAGTTCGGCGGCAGGCTGCGCGGTACGCTGTTTTCCAGCACTCAGGACTCGGGCTTCAACGGGTCCTATAATTTTTCCTCGATCAACGCTTATCAAATCACGGAAACGGGATTGCAAGAGGGTCTGACCCCGGCGCAGATTCGGGCGCTGGGCGGCGGCGCCAGCCAGTTTGTTCTGGTCGCCGGACAGCCGCTCTCCGACGTTTCCATGGTCGATGTCGGCTTGTACGCCGAGGACGAATGGAGGCTCCGGCCCAACATCACGCTTAGCGCCGGGCTGCGCTATGAGACGCAAACCGGCATTCCTTACCAGGGCGATTGGGCGCCGCGCGTGAGTCTGGCCTGGGGTCTGGGACACAATAAGACCCAGCCGAAGACCGTGCTGCGCGGAGGATATGGCATCTTCTACGACCGCTTCTCCTATGACTACCTGTTGCAAGCCGAGCGCTACAACGGCACCACCCAACAACAGTATGTCGTGGCCAACCCTAACTTCTATCCGCTGATTCCGACACCGGCACAGCTGTCACAACTGTCCACTACCTCGCCTACGGTCTATCAGGTCCAGTCGAACCTGCGCGTGCCCTACACCATGGAAGCGGCCTTCAGCGTGGAGCGGCAAATCACCAAGAATGCCACTGTCTCGGTCACCTATCTGAACTCGCGAGGAGAGCACCAGCTCTTCTTGCGCAATGCCAATGCGCCCTTGCCTGGCACCTACCCGCCCAGCGATATTCGTCCCTTTGGTGGGAACACCAACATCTATCAGTACAACTCCGGCGGAGTTTTCGAGCAGAACCAAGTGATCGCGAATTTTCGGGTTAGCGTCGGCAATAAGCTGTCGCTGTTTGGTTTCTACTCGCTCAATTTCGCCAACAGCGATCTCGGATCGGGCGGCGCGGTCTCGATTTCGTCTGGAGGCGGCGGCGGCGGATTTGGCGGCGCTTTCGGCGGAGGTACCAGTTCCCCGCAATTCGTGATGAACTCCTATGACCCCATGCAGGACTACGGGCGGGCGGCCTTCGACGTTCGCAATCGCCTCTTTGTCGGCGGCACAATTTCTCTGCCCTACGCACTCCGCCTCAGCCCATTCATCATCGCCGACTCGGGTTCGCCATTTGACATCATCGTCGGTCAGGACCTGAATGGCGACTCGATCTTCAATGACCGTCCCGCACTGGCCAGTACAGGTCCGGCTGGGGCCGTCAAGGTCACTCCCTACGGCACCTTCAATACCGTGCCGCAGCCCGGCCAGGCCATCACGCCGATTAACTATGGCACCGGCCAGGCCTTGTTTAGCTTGAACCTGCGGCTCAGCAAGACAATTGGTCTGGGACCGAAAGTCGATGGCCACGGTAGGTCGGGCGGATCCGGCGGCGGTGGCCCTCGCGGTGGTGGCGGAGGCCTCGGAGGCCGCGGACTTGGAGGGCCCGGTGGCAGCCCGTTTATCTTCAGCGGAGAAACCAATCGCAAATACAACTTGACGTTCAGCGTCAGCGCGCGAAACTTGCTGAACAACGTGAACTACGCGCCTCCCATCGGCAATCTCAGCTCACCGCTGTTCGGAACGTCAAACGCATTGGCCGGCGCCCCATTTTCTTCCGGCTCGGCCAGTCGGCGTATCGACCTGCAAATGCTGTTCTCGTTCTAGCAGTTTGCTGAAACAACTTGGCCAGAGGTGATTTTGAAGGGGCGTAGCTTTAGTCTAGCTACGCCGTAACAAGTCCCTTATTCTTCGAACCGACTCTAGTCGGTGAGGGGTTTGCTTTTCCCGAGTTTTCAGCAACCTGCTAGAGCCGAGACTGGTGCACCTGACCGGGACCTTCGCTTCGCACGATGCCGCTGCTCACGCAAACAGGCCTAACTGCTCCTCGGCCAATGGCGGGTGGGCACTCTGGCTGCGCGAGCTGAACTCGCGGCTGATGCCGTACTTCCTGCGCAAGCCTGCCATCAACTCTGAAATGCGCTTGCCATAAGCCTTGCTCACAAACGCCCGATCAGCATACCTCTTGCGATAGTCCTCCACGAGGTGTGGAAACTCTTTCTCCAGAAATGGCAGAAACACGCTCGCCGAACATGGCTTCAGGAACAGTGGATTGGCGTAGATGTACTTCCCGCCCACTTCTTTCGTGGCGCGCACCAGGGCGTCCAGTGCGGCGAGCGAGTCTGTGATTCCCGGCAGCACCGGTGCACAAATCACTCCAGCGTTCAGCCCCGCGGCGCACAATTGGCGCACTGCCTCCAGCCGCAGGTCGGGACGCGGTGCCCGTGGCTCCAGAGTTCGCGCCAGCTTGGTATTGAGCGTGGTGACGGTGAGGTTCACGAATAAAGAATTATGCTCGGCCACGCGCCGCAAAAGTTCGATGTCGCGCTGAATCAGGTCGGACTTGGTGACAATCCCAATCTTCAGGCCGTGGTGTTGCGCCACTTCCTCCAGGATTCCGCGGGTGACCTCGAAGCGCTTCTCGGCAGGTTGGTAAGGATCGGTCGCGGTACCGATGGCAATCTCCTCCCCGCGTTTCACTTTTCGCAAGTCCTGCCGCAGCAGCCAGGCGGCCTGCTGCTTGACGTAGATCTTGCGTTCGAAATCCACCCCGTCGCGCATCTCCATAAACTCGTGGGTATAGCGCGCGTAGCAATATTTGCAGGCAAACTCGCAACCGCGATAGGGATTGATCGTCCACGCGAAAGGCATTCGCGCCGAGGTGCAGCGGTTGAGCAGCGACCGCGACGGTAGCTTGAAGTACTCAACCAGATGACCCTGCCGGATCGATTCCCCCTGCGCCGCGAGCTTGGCGATGCCAATGAATTCCGGCGTGGCGTCTTCATCCTCGATCTGGAGCAGCGATGGATGCATGGGAAAGGCCGGCCGAGATTCGCTCTTTCTTCGCCTAGCAAATCCTACCGCTCAGGCGCCGCCGAGTCAAGTCAGTTCCGGCGGTCCGGCCAGGCCAACCTGGCGCAGCTCCCCGCCATCCTACTAAGACCTGGAACAAGAAAGAATTAGGAGGCGCAGTCATGGCAGATCAAAAGCACATTGTGGACACTCTGGAGAAGCTGATCGAAGTTTGTCGAGACGGTCAAAACGGATATCGTGACGCGGCCGAGCACGCGAAGGACCCACAACTGAAGAAGTTTCTTAGCGAAGTCAGCCTGGAGCGGGCCAAGTTTGCCGGGGATCTGGAGAGTACGGCGGTTCGCTTGGGCAAAGCCGACCTGGACCGCTCCGGCAGCACAATGGCCGCAATCCGTCGCGGGTGGACCGATCTTAAGGCCAACCTGGGCGGGGGCGACGACGCTATTCTGTCGTCCATGGAAACCGGCGACCGCTACGCCCGGGACCAATATGACAAGTGCATTCGTAACCATCAACTGCCGGACGACATTCTGGGAATTATTCGCAACCAGGCACAGGCAATTGTGGGCCTGCTGGAGCGGGTCCGCGTCATGCGGAAGCACAGGAAGGTGGCCTAGGAGAAAGCATCCTGGGGCAATGCACTACATTGTCTGACTATCATCAGAGTTTGTTCAGGCCGTCTAAAGCTGCTACTTTGTAGGCCTCCGCCAATGTGGGATAGTTGAACACGGTGTCGCGGAAGTACTCAATGGTGCCGCCCATGGTCAACACGGCTTGCCCGATGTGGACGATCTCGGCGGCACGCTCCCCGATGATGTGCACTCCCAGCAGCTTCAGGCTGCCGGGATCGAACAGAAGTTTCAGGAACCCCTGGTCGTCGCCCAGCATCTGACCTTTCGCCAACTCAGCGTAACGCGAGATGCCGCTTTCGTAAGGCACCTTATCGCGGGTCAGCTGCTCCTCGGTCGCGCCCACCATGGAAATCTCCGGAATGGTGTATACACCATACGGAATCAGGTTTGGCGGAATGGTGCCGGGCACTCCAAAGATGTGGCAACTGGCAAGTCTTCCCTGTTCCATCGAGGTGCTGGCTAGCGCGGGAAAGCCGATCACGTCGCCGGCGGCATAGATGTGCGGAATCGATGTCTTGAAATTTTCGTCAACGATGATCTTGCCGCGACTGTCAGGCACCAGCCCAATCGATTCCAAATTAAGCTGGTCGCTGTTCGCCTGGCGTCCGACCGCGTAGAGCAAAGCGGCGCCATGCACCGTTTTCCCGCTCTCCAGCTTGGCAAAGACGCGGTCGCGATCATCGTCAATTCCCACCTGCACAACTTTTTCGCCGAGGCGAAACACCGTGCCCAGTTGCCGCAGCTGAAAACATAGGCTCTCAACAATCTCGTGATCGACAAAATCAAGCAGTATAGACCGCTGATCGAGCAACGTGACCTTCACTCCCAGCGCGGCGAACATCGAGGCATATTCCAGTCCAATAATCCCCGCGCCCACTACGATCAACTCTCGCGGCAGCTCTTCCAGCTCGTGGACCTGGTCGGAGTCGAAGATGCGCTTGCCATCGATGGGAATATCGGCGCTGTGCGCCGGCCGCGTGCCGCAGGCAATCACAAAGTTAGTTCCGCGCAGTAGCGTGTAGCCTTCATCACTGGCCACTTCCATGCTGTGCGGGTCGAGGAAGCGCGCATTGCCTTCATAGACCGTGACCCGGTTGCGCCGCAGTTGCGCCTTGATCACCTCAATCTCGCGCGCCATCACCGAGTCGGCGCGGAAGACCAGGTCCTGCATCGAGATATTTTCCTTCAACGCGTAGCCGCGTCCGTAGAACGTGCGCTGCCGCAGTCCGCTGAGGTAGAGAATGGCTTCGCGAAAAGTCTTGCTGGGGATAGTTCCGGTGTGGACGCAAACCCCGCCGATGGTACGCTTGCGTTCGACCACAGCGACTTTCTTGCGCATCTTGGCAGCGCAGATTGCCGCCTTCTGTCCGGCCGGGCCGCTGCCCACGACAATCAGGTCATAGATGTTATTGTTGCTGGCTGCGGTCGTGGGCAAGACAGTGGTCTCCTGACAAGATGGTAATCGGCAGAAACGACGGGTTCACGACGGTCTGGATGAGAATGAAGCTATCACCAATCGCCGACGAACGGAAGCAGGAGAGCCATCCAAGAAGCCATTTGATACCGAGGTTCGAGAAAAATTCATCGGCGATTTACATGCGGATCAATTGCAACTGCCAACGCGGTTCCAAACGCGAGTTCTTCTCAGCAGCTCTGGCCATCCGGAATACTCGCCCCGGAATATTCGCCTTTTGGTTTCCCCGGCCCGCCATCTGGCCGGACTGCTACTGCCCCGCCGCCGCCTTATCGGCGAGCAGCAGCGCCTGCGTCTGACTGATGCGTCCGGCCGGGATCGTAGGATCGGCAGCTTTGAGTCGTGGAAATATAGGAGCCTTCTCCGCACCGGCCACCAACCACAGAATTCGCCGCGAGCGGTTGAGCACGGGATAGGTCAGCGTCATCCGGCGCCGTCCCATGTAAATACCGGTCAACCCGACATCGGCGTCGGTGACCTTGAGGACGGGATCGTTGGGCACGAGCGAGGCCGTATGGCCGTCGGGACCGAGCCCCAAGTGCGCCAGGTCAAGCACCGGCGGCTTGCCGGCAATTTGTTCGAGGGTGTGCGCATATTGCTTCGCCGCCGCCTCCAGGTCGGGCGCTTCCACCGGCATCGCGTAAATCTGTTCCGGCGGAAGCGGAACGTGTTCCAACAGGCTGGCGCGCAGGTGAGTGAGGTTGCGATCGGGATCTCCGGCCGGCGCGATGCGTTCATCGACTTGGAAGACGTGCACGTTGGCCCAAGGAACTTCCTCGTTGGCCAGCTCACGAAGCATGACCCACGGGGTATGACCTCCGCTGACTGCCATGACGAAGCGTCCGCGCGCAGCCACTGCGGCCCGGGCGTCGGCGGCGATGGTTGTAGCCGCCTTCTTGGCGACTGCATCGGCATCGGCAAGGATTTCAATCTGCATTGTGTCTCCTGTTTTCCCGGTAAGCTAGTAGCTCGCCAGAAGTGTGAACAGCAGGTCCCTCGCGGGCTTGAAAGCCCGCTCGTGATGACAAGAATAAAGGGCTTGTTACGGCGCAGCTAAAGGTCTGCCCCTTCAAGAGACTTCAAAACTCGAGTCTTTTCGCGGCCTAGAAAGCTGTACTCCTCCTTCCAGCCGCCAAAAAACATACGGCTATTTCCCTGCCGCCTTCTCCAGATGTCCACCGAACTCATAGCGCATCGCCGACAAAAGCTTGTCCGCGAAGTCTGCCAATCCTCGCGAGCTGAAGCGCTCATAGAGCGCGGTCGTGAGCACCGGTGTCGGCACCGCTTCGTCAATGCCGGCCTTGATGGTCCAGCGCCCTTCGCCCGAGTCGGAGACGCGGCCGGCAAATTTCGACAGCTGAGGATCAGTAGCCAACGCAGATGCCGTCAAATCCAGCAGCCAGGAAGCGATGACGCTGCCGCGCCGCCAAACCTCGGTCACGTCGGGCAGATTGAAGTCATACTGATAATGTTCGGGATCGCGCAGCGGGGTGGTCTCGGCATCGATCTCGTGTTTCTGTTTACCGACATTGGCGGAGTTCAGAATGTTCAGCCCTTCGGCATAAGCTGCCATGATGCCGTACTCGATGCCGTTGTGCACCATCTTGACGAAATGTCCACCGCCGTTCGGTCCGCAATGCAGATAACCTTCTTCGGCCGTGCCGCCCATCTTCTCGCGGCCCGGCGTGCGGTCGATGTTGCCCTTGCCCGGCGCCAGCGTTTTGAAGATGGGATCGAGATGCTGCACCGCCGCTGGCGGACCCCCGATCATCATGCAATATCCGCGCTCCAGTCCCCAGACGCCGCCGCTGGTGCCGACATCGACGTAGTGAATCTGCTTGGTTGCCAGGTCCTTGGCGCGACGGATGTCGTCGATGTAATACGAATTGCCGCCGTCAATCAGGATGTCACCGGGCTCCAGATGCGGCACGATGCCCGCGATGGTTTCATCCACGGCAGCAGCGGGAACCATCAGCCAGATGGCGCGCGGCTGGTTAAGCTTCTTGGCGAAATCCTGCAAGGAGGAAGATCCAACCGCTTTCTCTTTGACTAACTCCTCCACCGCCTTGGGAAACATGTCGAAGACCACGCACTCGTGCCCTGCGTTCATGAGCCGCCGCACCATGTTGGCGCCCATCCGTCCCAGTCCCACCATTCCAAGTTGCATTCCATCACTCCTCTTTTGACAGAAATTGCCGGGCCCCGTGCCAGCACACGTTGATGCCGGAATGGCGCTTTCGCGAGCAAGCAACATGGGGCCGAAGAAAAAACTCAGATGACCTTAGTCAGCACCGCACTCTTGGCCTCGATCACCCTCATCAAGTCGTCCCAGGACTTGACGAACGACTTCGCGCCTTCTTCCTGAAGCTGCGCTGCCAGGGCAATCACATCAACGCCGGCTTTGCCGAACTGGGCCAATACCTGCTCGCAATCGCCGCCGTCGGTCGGCATAGCAGCGCCCACCTCACCATGATCGGCAAATGCCTTCAGCGTTCCCTCGGGCATGGTGTTTACGGTGTTGGGAGCAGCCAGCGCCTTGACATAGAGAATGTCGGAAGCTCGGGGATCTTTGGTCCCAGTGCTGGCCAACAAGAGGCGCTGCGGATTGTAGCCCGCGCTGGCGATGGCCCTCCACCGCGGCGTTGCCAGCAAATCGTAATAAGCCTTGTAGGTGCGCTGGGCGATGGCGATGCCCAACTTGTCGCGCAGTTCGTCCGGCACTTTGTTCGTCACGGCGACGTCCCAACGGCTGATGAATACCGACGCTACCGAGCCGACATTGGTCTTCAGACCGGCAGCGATCCGGCGCTCGATGCCGCGCAGGTAAGCCTCGGCCGCCGCCAGATATTGCTCGCGCGAGAACAGCAGCGTCACGTTGACCGAAACGCCGGCAAAGATGGCCTCTTCGATAGCGGTCAATCCTTGTTGCGTGCCGGGTATCTTGATAAAAAGGTTGGGACGAGCAGCGCGGGCGTGCAGATCTTTGGCCACCGACAGACTCTTCGCGGCCTCATAAGCCAGCGCCGGAGAAACTTCCAACGACACCCAGCCATCGACACCCTTGGTTCGCTCGTAAGTCGGACGGAATAGATCGGCGGCACGAGTAAGATCTTCTAGCGCCAGATCGAAGAACAAGGCCTCGCAGGATTTCTCCTGGCTGGCTTTTTCCTGGATCGATGCATCGTACGAGGCACTCTTGCTGATAGCTTGGTCGAAAATCGTCGGATTCGACGTGAGTCCCGTCACCGACAGCTCGTCGATGTAGCGCTTTAGCGTTCCCGTATCCAGCAAGTCGCGCGTGATATTGTCGAGCCAAAGACTCTGGCCCAGGTCATGCAAAGTTTGCGTTGCTTTCATTACTTCACCTCAAGAGCGATAACTTCGAAAGTATCAGCCAGCCGCTAGACCCTTCAACTGGCAAAATTCCAGGGGGCTTGGCGATGGTCGCAGGTTAGGCTACGGTTTAGAAGCGAAAAGACCGCTTGCGACACTATACAACGCGGGTCGTATGAGTGTAATTCACGCAAGGTTAACAATCAGCGATCCATACCTTATTGAGACTTGCGGCTTATAGTCTCAGGACTGTGAAAAGATCCCATCTCTTGCAGAATTGTCATTACGAGCGCCCGTTTCTGGGTGCGAGGAATCTGCTCTTCACCGGAGAAGGCAAGAAAACTGATCCCTCACTTCGCTCGCGATGACAAATCCTTTAGAGCGTCACTATATCGCCCGAATCGCAATGATTAGTTAGATGCTCACAGCCTGCGCTTCGACTTGCTCGACAACCCCGGACCCGTGCAATACATTCGAGTCAGCGATCAAAACTAAGGAAGCTCTGATAAGTCCGGGCCCTCGAAGGGGACGGCCTTCAGGCCGTCCGTAAATGCCCGTTATAAAGGCTGGGCTTTAGCCCCTGAGGCACTCCCACCTGGCTTAATCAGACCCTCCCTAACAATTCCGCATTAGAGCACGGAAAGGAGACTCTATGGCGACAGGCGCGACCATTGCCGAGCTTGACCGCAGATTTGGCATCCCCGGAATCGCCCAGGTGGTTGAGGGAAACGGTGGCCTCCCGCTGGTGAAGATCGCCACTCCCGCGGCCGCCGGCGAGATGTACCTTCATGGGGCCCATGTAACGTCATGGAAGCCGGCAGCACAGCAGGAAGTTCTGTTCATGAGTACCCATTCCCTCTGGAAGGATGGCGTTGCCATTCGTGGAGGCGTTCCTATCTGCTTCCCGTGGTTTGGCGACAAGGCAGACGGTCCCCACGCTCCCGCCCACGGATTCGTGCGCACAAAATCGTGGCAGCTGGAGTCGATCGAGCCGGCTGGCAACGCCGTGACGGTGAGCATGTTCACCGCCGGCGATGAGAGCACGAAGAAGTGGTGGCCTGCCGATTTTCGCTTGCTGCACCGTGCCACGTTCGGCCCCCAGCTGGTGCTTGAGCTGGTGGTGACCAATACCGGCCCAACGTCGCTTCGTTTCGAGGAAGCCATGCACGCCTACCACAGAGTAGGAGACGCCGTGAAAGCCCGCGTGTCTGGCTTGGACGGTGTTGCTTACCTGGACAAAACCGATTCCTATCGTCAAAAGACCCAGCATGGCGACGTGGTGATCGAGTCTGAAACCGACCGCGTCTATCTGAATACTCAGCATCCCGTCGCCCTGCAAGATACTGTCCTACATCGTCAGATAGAGGTCATCAAGGAGAATTCGCTGACCACCGTGGTGTGGAATCCCTGGGTTGAGAAGTCCCGCAGCTTGTCTGACTTGGGGGAAGATCAATGGAAGCAAATGCTGTGTATCGAAACCAGCAATGTCGGCAATTTTGCGGTCGAACTGGCGCCGGGGCGACAGCACATGATGAAAGCGACGGTCAGGGTGACCGAACTCTAACCGGTTGCTGGAAAAGTCGGATTCGACATGTCTTGAAGGGGCGCACCTTCAAGTGCGCCGTCCTAAGGCCTTTATTCTTGCCATGCCAAGCGGGCTTCAGCCCCAAGGAATCTGCTTTCCCGGCTTTTTCAGTAGCCTGCTAAGGCTCGGGGCCGCTTCAAAAGCGACGGCAGATCTCTCGACTCACTGGCCCGCACGGGTGACAATTAGGACATAGGCTACCGTGTCGATCCAACTTTCGTTCGTAGTTTGTCGGCCAGCTTCTCCACGGTCAGCGGTTGGCTAAAAAAGTAGCCTTGAAATTCGCCACACTGATGGGCCCGCAAAAAGGAAAGTTGCGCCTCATTCTCAACCCCTTCGGCAATCACCTTGAGATTTAGGTCCCTGGCCATGCTGATGATTGCCCCGGTAATCGCCGCGTCGTCGGGATTGACCGCAATGTCCCGGATAAACGATTGATCGATCTTGAGTTTGCTCACCGGAAACTGCCGCAGGTAGCTGAGGCTGGAATAGCCCGTCCCGAAGTCGTCGAGCGCCAGCTTTAAACCCATGTCCTTTAGTTCGTGCAGAACGGCAAACATCACGTCTGCATTGGATAGCAGTAAGCTCTCGGTCAACTCCAGTTCGAGGAACTGGGGCTGGAGACCAGTCTCCAGCAGCACGCTGCGGATGAGTGCGGGGAAGCCTTCTTGGCGAAACTGGACGGCCGACACGTTTACCGCCATCGGCACCGCCAGCAGGCCCTCTTCTTGCCACTTGCGGGCCTGCGAACAGGCGGTCCTGAGTACCCATTCACCAATCCCTATAATCAGCCCGGTGTTCTCGGTGATCCTTATGAACTTATCTGGCGACACCAAGCCCAACTCAGGGTGTTGCCAGCGAAGCAGTGCCTCCACCCCGGTGATTTCCTCGTTGGCGATGCTTACCTGAGGTTGATACACCAGGAAGAATTCTTCCCGGTCGAGGGCCAGCCGCAAGCCATTCTCCAGAGTCAATCGCTCCACCACCCGGGAACTGATATCGTCGGTAAAGAAGCGATAGTTGTCGCATCCGTTTTCTTTGGCGCAATACATCGCCGCATCGGCATTCTTGATCAACGCTTCGCTGTCCGTACCGTGTTCCGGGAACATACTGATACCCAGACTACAGGTAATGCTGAGTGAGTGACCATGGACCACGAACTCCCCAGTGACCGAATTCACCACGCGTTCCGCGGTAAGCGCCACCTCTTTGGCGTTTTCGGCACAGGTCAGCACGATCACAAATTCGTCCCCGCCCACCCGGGCCACGGTGTCTTCTTCGCGGGTCACACTCTTCAGACGAGCTGCTACCTGCTGCAGCAGAAGGTCGCCAAAGGAGTGCCCCAGCGAATCATTAATGATCTTGAACCGGTCAAGGTCGAGAAACAGCAGCGCCACTTTGTCCGTTCGCCGGCGGGCATCGGCCAGCGCCTTGTCCAATCGCGCCCGCAGCAGCGCCCGGTTGGGCAGCTCCGTGAGGACATCATAATAGGCCAGGAAGTGGACTTGCTCTTGCGCCAGTTTGCGGTCGGTCACGTCCTCAATCGTGCCCTCATAGAACACCATATCGCCATCGGTATTTCGCACCCCCCGGATGTTCAGCAGCCCCCATTTGTGGGTGCGGTCTCTACGGCAGATTTTCACTTCAGCCCCACTTATGACGCCATCTGAATCCAGCACCTCCGCCCAAGCCTTCATCTGCTCGGCATCGACGAATATTTGGCGTGTCATCGTGGCCACGTCCGGCAATAGCTCTGCCGCAGAATCGTAACCATGCATGCGAGCGAAAGCGCGATTGACGTCCACCAGGCGGCCGTCAGGGGTGGTCCGAAAAATCCCCACCACCGCATCTTCGAAGATGGCCCGATATTTTTCTTCCGCCTTGCGAAGTTCTTCCTCAGACCGCTTCCGCTCGGAAATGTCCTGGTTGATGGTTACGAAATGGGTGATTCGGCTTGCTTGCAGCGAAACCGGCGCAATGATCATCTCTTCGGTAGAGTCACTGCCATCCTTGCGGCGATTGACAATCTCCCCTTGCCAGGTTTTTCCCGACGAGATCGTCGTCCACATCCGCTCGTAGAACTTCTGGTCCTGCTTTCCCGAATTCAACAGCCGCCGGTTCTTGCCCATTACTTCTTCCGCCGAGTAGCCGGACAGCGCGGAAAATGCCGGGTTAGTCCAGACCAGCGATCCGCTCGCATCGGTGATGCCGATGGCACTCGGAGCGGCCTTCAACGCTTCCGCCAGCAATTCCAATTGCCGGTTCGCATCCACCAGTTCGGTGGTGCGGGAGCGGACCATCGCTTCCAAGTGATCACTGTGCCGTTCGATTGTCCGCTGCAGGCGACGCAACTCCAGATGAGTTTCCACTCGCGCCAGCACTTCGGCAAGTTGGAACGGTTTGGTGACGTAGTCCACGCCGCCGGACCGAAAAGCCTTGATCTTGTCCTCGCTTTCGTTTAGCGCGCTGAGGAAGATGACCGGGATCCCGGCCAATCTGCGGTCGGACTTCAGCCGTTCGCAAACTTCGATGCCATTCATCTGCGGCATGTTGATATCCAGCAGGATCAGGTCGGGGGGGCTCTGCGCTGCCGACGCCAGGGCCAGCTGGCCTCTGGGAAACGAACGTATCGCGTAGCCCTGATTTTTCAGCATGTCTTCCAGGAGCTTCAAATTGGCGGGTTGGTCATCCACCACCATGACGCTGGCTTGGTCGGTTTCTGTCATGTTCGTTCCCCTAGCTTTCCATTTGTGTTTTCCGCGGCCGCTTCGAACCATCGGGTCAGAACGTCATACTCATACCTGTCCGCCACCTCTTGCAGCACCCGCGCGGCCCGGGCGTCAAGCCCCTCGACTCTGGCGATGAGCTGGTCCAGACGGTCTTTATCGCCGTTCATCACGGCGTCACCCATTTGAACCATCCAATCTGCGGGCAGTTGCGCCAGCAGTTCGGGACCCAACACCGGCGCCCGAGAGACGCCGCCGTCCATTCCCGGTGCGGGCTGCTGGTCGGCGTATCGATATTCCAGATTCAGGTGGGTCCGAATCTTTTCCAGAAGATCGCCTTCCAGGCACGGCTTGGAGAGAAAATCATCGATGCCGCTGCCGTCCATGACCGTATGGCGCTCCTCATCCAGGGCGCTCGCGGTCAGGGCGACGATCACCGGCGGCTTTTCTTTAGCTTCTGCCTTGATGATGCGGGCGGCCTCCAGCCCATTCATGCCGGGCATGCGGATGTCCATCAGGATCAGTTGCGGTTTCCACTTCCGCCAGAGCTGGATGGCAGTCTCTCCTCGATCCGCCTCGTAGACCTCGAAACCCAGCGACCTCAGTAACTCGGTAAGCCAGCCCCGCGCATGCGGCTTGTCATCGACGATGAGCACTTGGGCCGCCGGCTGTCCTGGCTTGAGTCCGATCACGCGGCCGGTCATCGGCTGCGCCGCCAGCTGGTTGCCGGCATCGGCCTGCACCGGAATTTCAAAACGAAAGATGGAGCCCTGGCCCACCTCGCTCGAAACCGTAATTGCCCCACCCATCATGCGCACGAATTCCCGGCAGATCGCAAGCCCCAAGCCGGTTCCCGACTGCGACGCCACCCCACTTTGAGTTTGCACGAAGGGCCGGAAGAGCAGGGACTGTTCGCTCATCGCAATGCCGATGCCGGTGTCTTCCACTTCGATGGCCAGAGCGGACCGGTCATGGGACTCCGGGCGCACGCATACCCGAAGCTTGATCCCACCGGTTTGCGTGAACTTGACCGCGTTTCCCAGAAGATTGATCAGCACCTGACGGAGCTTGCCTTGATCGGCCACGATGCGACCTCCTTGCTCCCCGTCCTGGCATACTTCAAGCTGCAGTCCTTTGGCCTCGGCTCGCAGCTGGAACATGGTCGCCAGCTCCATGACGAAGCCGGAAAGGTCAAACGTCACCGGGTTCAGCTCCATGCGACCTGCCTCAATTTTGGACATGACCAGAATGTCGTTGATCAGGCCCAGCAAGTGTTCCCCGCTCCGGTTAATGATGTTCAGGTTCTTCTTGGCCGCTCCCCCCAGCAACGGATCGCGCAACATGAGTTGGGAATAGCCCAGGATGGCATTCATGGGCGTGCGGATCTCATGCGACATGTTGGCCAGAAACGCACTCTTCGCCCGGCCGGCCGCTTCCGCCGCTTCCTTGGCTTTCTGTAGGTCGGTCTCGGTGCGCTTTTGATCGCTGAGGTCCTCGAAGGCCTCGACCAGATACGTCCTGCCCTGCCGGACCAGCCGCCTCACACTCTTGAGAATCGGCAACCGACTCCCGTCCGCTCGTATGAGAGCGCGCTCGGAATGGTCGATTTCTTGCCGCAGGTCGGTGATGGGACATTTCCCCTGCTCGGCGGGGCAAAGAACGTCGTGACAAACGCTGCCGATGACCTGCTCCCGCTCTCGCCCCATCAGGGTCAGCGCGGAGGAGTTCACATCCGTGACCCGATGGCTTGCCGAATCGATCACCACTACGCCGGCCGGTATGGCGGCCAGCAATGCGGTAACGTAATCCTGGCTCTCGTGCAGCTCCTTTTCGATTCGCTTGCGCTCGGTAATGTCGCGCGCGAAGGTAAAGCTGTATTCCTTTCCCCCGAACTCCACGTAGGCGCTACTGACCTCCACCGGGAAGATCTGTCCCAGCTTGGTTTGGTGACAGGTTTCATAAGTCATCCAGCCGCGAGCTTTGACCTCCGCCCACGCCGCCGCCCAGGCTTCCGGTGGGAAATCCGGAACGATATCGCTGATCGACCTGGACAGCAGTTCCTCGCGAGAATGGCCCAAAGACCGGCAGGCGGCGGCGTTGACTAGAACGATGCGGCCTTGCGAGTCCAGCCAAAACACAGCGTCGGAAGCCTGTTCCACCGAGGATTGCGCCAGGCGAAGCTTCTCTTCCACCCGCTTGGGCTCGGTAATGTCGAAGAACGTGATGACCGCACCCACAACCTGGTCGCCGTTACGCTGCGGATAGGACCAATACTCGGTTGGAAAACACGTCCCATCGGCCTTCCAGAACGCCTCGTCGGCGACATGAGTTCCTTCACCCTTGCGGAACGCCCGAAAGATCTGGCACTCGCTTTCCGGGTAGGCTGTCCCGTCGGGGTGGGAATGATGAATCAACACATGCATGTTCCTGCCCAGCAGGTCCGCGGCACGTTCATACCCCAACAGTCGAAGACAGGCCGGGTTGCAGAAGGTACACCGGCCTGCCAAATCGATGCCGTAAATTGCTTCCGCGGTCGATTCCAGCAACAAACGGAGTTGGTGTTCGTTCGCCTCCAAAGCGGCGGTTCGCAACCGCACCAGATCTTCCAGACGCTCACGGGCCTTTTCGATTGCCCGCCGCCGGCTGCGATTCAAGCGAATGTACCCGGCCAGCCCGGTGGCCAGCAATATTCCTGCTCCCAGTGCCGACCAACTACTCCAGTGCACCGGCCGGAAGGCCTGCGGGCTGGGGTAGGCCGCCATTACCCATCTACGACCGGCAACCGAGATCTCCCGAATCGTCCTAAAACCCTGGGGAAGGTCTTCGACTCCATCGAACCGGGCGCCCTTCGGATAAAGCAGTCTCTCTCCCGGTTTCGCCTTGGCATCGAAAATGACGACGTGTAGTCCGGATGCGCCGCTCGCAATCGCCCTCTCCTTCTCCACGATGTCCCCGACCCGGAAGACGGCGAGTGCGAAACCCATCAATCGTTCGCGGCGGCCCGGCTCGCTGGCCGGCAGCTCACCGCCCCGGTAAACCGGGCGGAAGACAAGAAACCCGTATTGGTCCCCGATCTCCTGGACCAGCCTCACCCGGCTGGTTGCGACCAGGTCGCCGGTGGCCGCCGCACCCCGCAGTGAGGCGTTACGAACCGGGTCGGATGCCAGATCGAAGCCGAGCGCCTTTTCGTTGCCCTTCAGCGGCGCTACGAAGAAGACAGGAAAATATTCTTCGCGGTCGCCGGCGCGGGCCAGCTGGCCTTGCGGCAGCCGTTCGGTGAAGGAGAAAGAAGTGAAGCCGTCGCCGTGGGCGGAATTCTCGCGATCTGTGCGGAGACGCTTCGGTGTCCGCGGAACCCATTCCAGCGCCTGGATGGCGTTGTCCCGCGCCAGCAGGTCTTTAGTAAACCGGGCAAACTCGTCGCGCTCGACCTCAACCGAACCGTCAAAAAATGCTCCCAGAGACACCAGGCTGTTCAGCGTCAAAGTGACGTTCGTCTGCAGGGCGTCGAACCGTTCCTGGGCAACGATTTCGAAGGAAGCCTTCGCGCTCTGATTTTCCAGTCGCCACAGAGTGAAAAAGACGGCCAGGCTCAGGGACACGACCGCGGCGATGGCGAGCATTGCCGAGAAGGGCAAGAACCGGCACGGAGGTTTCGTAACAACGCTCATTGGCTAACGGCGCTACGTTCTCGGGGGCGAAACTCGATCGGCTAGCGGGTCAATCCTGATGGCTCCAGTTAGCCCGACGGCACCGCCTTCGTTAGTCTTCATCGGCAGAACCGGGGCCGACGCTTAGTCGCCGCGCGCCTACGTCTTGGCGGTGTGTACTGCGTTCTGAGCGGGCAAGATCATCGTCTTGGTCCCCCAGACCGGGTTTGCGAAGTGGCATCCGTGGCGAGGGTGGCGCAACCGCAGGCCAACCCCAAACCGGTTCTACGGACACAACCGGTATCGCCCGGGCCATCTCGGCGAGAAGGGCGCCGGAGACATTTGGGTGTGACACCCTTTCTAGGATTGCAGCTCGTAGAACACCCCTCGCAGATACCTTCGCGGTACCAGCGCGGGACACAGCCCAGTAAGCGACTCCGTGCTGCCGATGATCAAACTTCCGTCGCGGGCGAGGCAGCGGCTAAAGTTACCGAACATGCGGGCCCGGTCCGGCTCGGAAAAATAGATGGCAACGTTGCGGCACAGGATGATGTCGAACGGCGCGGGAAAGGAAAACGTCTCCAGCAGGTTCATCTTGCGAAACGTGGCCAGGCTGCGGATTTCGTCCTGGATTTTCCAGCGGCCGCCCTCGGCCACAAAGTGTTTGCCGGTGACACTCAGCGCCAAACCTCGTCCCATCTCCAGCTCGGTATAGTACCCGTGGCTGGCGACGGCGATGGCCCGGTTCGAAATGTCGGTGCCCAGAATGCGAATGTCATAGCCGCTGAAGCTGCCCAGCAACTCCTTGAGCACGATTCCTATGGTGTAAACCTCTTGCCCGGTCGAGCAGGCAGCGCTCCAGATGCGAATCGGAATAGGGCGAGCTCCCAGCTTGCCGCGACGATCGATCAGCTCAGGCAGAAGTTTGTGGCGCAGCAACTCAAACGGCGAGGTATCGCGGAAGAAGGAAGTCTCGTTGGTGGTGATGGCATCGACCACCTTTCCCCGCAGGGTGTTGGACGCGTCGGCCTTCACCTTGTAGTACAAGCCGGAGAAGCTGGTGGCTCCGGTTTCCCGCAGAATCCCATCCAGCCTGGTTTCCAATAAGTAGGCTTTGGACTGGTCCAGCACGATACCGCAGGTGTCTTGAATGTAGCGCGACCAAACTGCAACTTCCGCACTGCTGATGGCCACGCTCATGGTTGCGACCCGCGCACCAGAGCGGTAATCCGATCGGCAATAGCTTCGAGCGGAAGAACGGCATTGACGATGCCGGCATCGACGGCCGCCTTGGGCATTCCGTACACCACGCAACTGGCTTCGTCCTGCGCGATCACCGTACTACCGCCGCCCTTCAGCAGACGTAACCCGCGAGCTCCGTCGTCGCCCATTCCGGTTAGGATCACCGCCAGCGCTTTGCCGGGAAAGTGGTTTGCCACGGAACGAAAAAGATAGTCCACCGAAGGCCGGCAGGCGTTTTCCGGGGGATCGTCGGAGAGTTGTAGCAGCCGCGCGCCGCCAGAACCAGGGACCAGTCGCATCTGCTTTCCCCCCGGAGCCAGGTAGGCCGTGTTGGCGACAATCGCTTCGTCATGGCCAGCTTCACGCACCGCAACCGCACTCTTGGCCGACAAGTTGGTTGCCAGCAACTGGGTAAACAGCGGAGGCATGTGCTGCACGATCACGATCGGCACTCCCAGATTGCCAGGTAGGGTAGCGAATAGGGTGGCCAGAGCTTTGGGACCGCCGGTGGAAACTCCGATTACCACCATCTCCGGCCGCCGGCCAATCAACATACCTGGCGCCGCCGGTTTACAGCCGTTTCCCGCCGCCTGAGGCCCAAGCCGCGACCATCCGCGCGCGAGGGGAGCGGCCGGACGAGGCTCGGTGACAGCTCCCGGACGAAGGATCTTCTTTATTTCGATACGATGGGCCAGGGCGCGAAGCCGCGGCGCCAACTCCTCGCGGATGGAACGAAGATTTTCCTTCAGGCTGGAGCCCGCCGGCTTGGTGATAAAGTCGAATGCGCCATTCTCCAGCGCTTGCAGGGTGAGCCGTCCACCGCTTACGGTCACGCTGCTGATCACCAGCACCTTCACGTCCAGCCCGGCGCCGCGCAGGGCCTCCATGACTTCGATGCCGTTCATCCCCGGCATCTCGATGTCGAGGGTCACCAGGTCGGGATGCAAGTCTCTGACCTTGGCCACGGCGTAAGCTCCGTTGACGGCGCTGCCTACGACTTCCACGTCGGGAAACGAGTTGAGCGCTTCCGACAGTACTCGCCGGTACAGAACGGAATCGTCCACTACCAGGACCTTGACCGCCATGGCTCATCGGCTCCCGGCTAAAGCACCGGCGGTCTTCTCGCTGGGTTTGAGAATGGTGTTATGGTCCAACAGGGTCACCAGTCCATCGGGACAGCGATATACCCCGCGCATGACCCCTTCCTGCAGCGCCCCCAGATTGGGCGGCGGCGGAGACATGTCTTCGGGCTGCAGGAAAATGGTGTCGTCCACCCGGTCCACCAGCAGTCCCACCAGCTCCCCTTCCGAATCCACAATCATGATCCGGCTTTCCGCTCCACGTTTGGCTTCGCCTAACTCCAGCCGCAACCCTAGGTCAATAACGGTGACGATGCGGCCGCGCAGGTTGCGAATTCCTACAATGCAGGGGGGAGCATGATGGACCGGAGTCACACTCCCCATCTGCACCACTTCCTGGATCTGCGCCGCCGGAATTCCGAACATCGCATCGCCCAGGCGAAAGACCGAAACCAGCAGAGCGTCTTCACTACGTGCTTCGTTCGACATCATAGGCCGTCCTGTAATTCTCCCAACGCCGGTCGTCGGTGCAGGGGCTGATCGTGCGGGCTTACACGCTGAACTGGGCCACCAGCACGCGCAATTGTTCCGACAGATGAGACAGCTCCACGGCGCTGGTCTCCACTTGCTGCCCACCCTCGCGAATACCCACGGTGGCGCCGTTAACGCTGGCGATATCGCTGGCAATGGAGCGGGAAACGGTCGCCGTTTGGGCCACCTGGTCGTTCACGTCGCGCACCACGGCCGTAGCTTCGGCAATCTCGCCGGCCACGTTCTTGGTCACCGTAGCCTGCTCCTCGATGGCGGCGGCGGTGCTGGCGACCGTATTGCCGATCTCCTGGATCACGCCGGTGATGGTTTCGATGGTCCGCACCGCGTCGTTGGTGGAGTTCTGTACCCCGGTGATCTTGGCCTTGATGTCTTCGGTCGCCTCCGAGGTCTGCTTGGCCAGCTCCTTGATCTCGTTGGCGACCACGGCAAAGCCTTTGCCCGCCGAGCCGGCGCGCGCCGCCTCGATGGTGGCGTTCAAGGCCAATAGATTGGTTTGCGCGGAAATGTCGGTGATGGTTTCCGTGACCTTCCCGATTTCCTGGGCGGCCCGGCCCAGCTCCGCCATCATGGTAGAGATGGTTTGCGCCTGGGCCATGGCCTTCTCGCTGATGAGGCGGGCCTTCTCCGAGTTGGAAGCGATTTCGGCGACCGTCGAACTCATCTCTTCGGTGGCGCCGGCCACCGAAGTGAGGTTGGCGCTGGCTTTCTCCATCGACGACGAGACTCCCGCCGTGGTAGCGCACGACTCCTCGGCCGCGGCCGCTACGGTGGCCGACTTCTCCGCCATCGACTTCACACTGCTTGCCGTCTGCGTTGAGGCCGCCGTGAGCTGCGTGGCCGAGGAGGCCACCGTCTGTACCCCGCCGGAGATGTCGCGCAACAAGTGGCGCAGCTTCTCGCTCATGGCCTGCATGGAGCGGCCCAGATCGCCAACTTCGTCTTGTCGAGCCAGCGTGTCTGAGGGGACGTCTTTGCTGACATCGCCGCGGCTCACCACCTCTAGGAAGGCAGTCCCTTCGGCCAGCGGCCGGCTGATGCTGCGGGTGATCAGGATCCCGAAAAACACGTTGATGGCCACGGCCAGCAAGGAAAGCATTCCGAGTATCCAGTGCACCCGGGTGACAATTCGGTCGTGATCGGCAGCCGTTTCGGCGATGAGGCCCGCGCGGAAGTCAACGTATGCCCGAAAGGCCGCCTCAACCGCACTCTGGTGCTCATGTCCGGCGGCCAACGCCAGTTTCATCGCCTCGCCATTCTTGCCTTGCATGGTGAGGGCGACCACCTGGTTATTGATCGTGCGCCAGTCTGTGATCGGGGCCTCGACGCCGGCCAGCTGCTGCTTGCCGGCCTCGGTATCGGCAGCAGCACGTAATTCTTGCAATCTCTTACCGTAAACGGCACGAACCTCGTCCAGCTCTTTCTGGTATTGCGCCTTGCCTTCTGGAGTCGTCTGTTGGGCCATGCCCAGGATGATCCCTCGAACCGATACCACGTCGGTCAAAACGGCTTGTGCCAGGCTGGATTTTCGGCGCTCTTCGCCACGGCGGTCTGCCGCCTGATCCATGGTCGCCATGCCCCACCAGGCGACGATTGCCATCACCAGCATCAGCACCGCAGAAACTCCAAAGCCTACTGCCAGCCGCTTACCAATTCGCATGTTCGTCAAGTTCGTCATTTTCTTGTTCCTCAATATCCGGCAGTTAGTGCTGCCGCGTTATTTTGCGGCTGGGCCGCAAGAAGATTGTGGACGTGGGATATCAGGGTGTCGCGGTCCAGCTTGATTTGATAGTCATCGACCCCGGCGCTTTTTCCTTCAGCCAAGTCTTCATCGGAAGCCAAAGAGGTCACGGCGATGATCGGCAGCTTGGCGACCCGGCTATCGGAACGGATGCGCCGGGTCAGGTCCAGGCCAGTTAAGTTCGGCATCTCGACATCGGTTACCAGCAGTTGCACTTTTTCCAGGTTCTGCTGCAGCAGTCCCCACGCCAGCTCGCCATCGGCGGCGTCGAGCACGCTATAGCCATCGCCTTCCAGGAAGCGCTTGAGCTGGGAGCGGAAGAAGTCCGAATCCTCCGCCAGCAAAATGGTCCCTTTCCCGGCGGCGGCCGGGTGAGCACCATCGCCGGTCTGCGCACTGCTCCACTCGGGATAGACCGCGTCCACCAGTTCGGCCAGGTCGGCGATCAGGGTGGTGCGTCCGCCAATGATCGACGAACCGGCAATACCGCTTTGGCGGTGCGTGGTGTTATCGATGTCGGAGGTGGCGTCGGCCACGTCGACCGGCATGGCCCCCAGCAGGCCCACTTCGCGTCCGTAAATATTGGAAACGATGACCGCCAGGTCGCGGGCCCCGGAGATAGCATCTACGTGCGCGGTGTCGGCCAGAGTGACCAGCGGCAGCGACTGCTCGCGATACTTCATGGTGCGCCGGCCCCCCGCCATCTCCACCTGATCGGGTTTGATCCGCTCGATGCGGCGTACCGCGCCCAGCGGAATGGCGCAGTGTTCCTGGGGGCCGTTGCGGAACAGCAGCAGCGAATGGTTGTCCTGGCTTTCGCTGTCCTCGCTCTTCTCCTCCTGGTCTTTGGCCCGCTGGGTTGCCGCAGGGTTGCTGAGTTCAGCTTTGCCGGCCAGTCCGGCGGCATCCAGGATGAGGGCCACCGCGCCGTCGCCTAGGATAGTGGCTCCGGCGTATTCCCGCGATTCCTTAAGGTGGTGTCCTAAGGGCTTCACCACGATCTCTTCGGTATTGTGAAAGGCCTGTACGACCAAGCCGTACTGAAATCTTCCGGTGGTGATGACGGCAATCTCCAGCGTGCCGCTGACGCTGCTGCGGCGCCCGTCGGAGCGGCGAGCGACCGGGGGTCCGGGACGCGGCGTGACATTTTCCAGCTTCGGTTCGCCGTCCGTGGAATAACGTGGCGAGCGGCGATCTGCCAGTTGCATTCGACGATCGAGTTCCTCGCGCTCGGTCTGGCGGTCGCCATAGGTCGGCAGCACCCCCAGGAAATCGTCCAGCCGCAACAAAGGAAGAATGCGATCGCGCAGCAACAGCACTTCGGTCCCTCCCACCACTTCAATGCGGCGTTTGGTCTCTTCGGCGCGAATGCGCAACAGCTCTTCCACATTGATCTGCGGAATGGCGAAGCGCTCATTTTCGGCGGAAACAATGAGCGCGGGAATGATGGTCAAGGTGAGCGGCAGCTTGATGCGGAACAGCGAGCCGCGGCCCGCGGTGGAATTGATTTCCACTTGGCCGCCCAGCCGGTCGAGGTTGGTCTTCACTACGTCCATGCCCACGCCCCGTCCGGAAACGTCGGAAACCTTCTCGGCAGTGGACAGGCCGGGCAGCAGGATGAGGGCCAACTGGTCCTGCAACGTCATTGCCTTGAGCTGCTCGGCGGTGATCAGCCCTTTGGCCAAGGCAGCCTGGGAAACCCGCTGGCTGTCGATACCTTTGCCGTCATCGGCAATCTCGATCACTACCTGTCCGGCCTCGTGCCGGGCCTCCACCCGCAGCGTGCCGCTGCGATCTTTGCCGGCCTTCGACCGCTCGGCGGGCGATTCGATGCCGTGATCGATGGCGTTGCGCACCATGTGGGTAAGCGGGTCAGACAGACCCTCGACCAGGCTGCGATCGAGCGCCACTTCCTTGCCGCGGATATCGAGTTTCACTTCCTTGCCCAGGCTGTTGGACAGATCGCGTACCACGCGCGGCAGCTTGCCAAAAACGTTCTCGATGGGCTGCAGACGGGTGCGCATGATGGCGTCCTGGATTTCTGACGTGATCTGGCTGAGACGCTGTCCGGCGGAATTCAACATGCGATGGTTGTTCTGCAGAATCGCCGCCTGAAACTGGTTGCGGCTTAGCACCAGCTCGCCGGCCAGATTCATCAACGTATCCAGCAGTCCCACGTTGACGCGGAGAGTATCTTCGACCACCGGCTGAGAGGCGCCCGTCGCGCCCGCCGGACGGGACTCCGCCGCCGCAACATTGGCCGACGGCGGCGGCGCCGGAACCTGAGGAAGGTGATTTTCGGCAGCCGTGGCCTGCACTACCGGTTGAGCTGGCTCGGGCGTGGGCAGCGACACCACCGGCGGCTCCAGCCGCGGGCACGCCGCCTCGGGTGCGGGAAAAGCCGGACCGCCGGAGGCGCCGTCAAGAAAGAGCGGCTTGATCCGCTCCTGCGGAATCCCGGCCAGCCTGCCTATGGCATCCGGCAGCGCCAGCGTAGCCAAGACAATGGTCAGCGGCAAGCACTTTCCAATGGCGTCATCCAGTCCGCCCAGGGAGGCAAAATCCAACACTACATCCAATATCTCGCCCCCCGCTTCCAGTTGGTTGAAAAGCTGGAAGGCGTTCTTGCCTTGCCGCTCGATGTCGTGGATCAGATCGTATTCCAGGGAGTAGACGCAGCAGCCGGCCCGCTGGGCCCGCTCGAAATCGACCTGCGCCACGGTCACCGGCGTAGCTTCGGCCGCCGACAACTGCACCTTCTCCGTCAAAGCCGCTTTGGCAGAATGGGGAAGGTAGGAAGAAGCCAATGCCACCAGTCCTTGCACCTGCAAGGCGATGTCGGCGGACTCGCTGGTGGCCGGCGATTCGATCATCTCGCGCAACTTGTCGAAAGCCGCCAGCAGAATGTTGGTGACCTCGGCGTTAGGACGGATCTTGTGGGAGCGCAGCATGTCGAGCACGGTCTCGGCCTTATGCGCCAGCTCCTTCACCTGGTTCAGCCCCAGAAAGCCGCTGCAACCTTTGATGGAGTGCGCCGCCCGAAATACCTTGTTCACCAGTTCGGGGTCGGCCGCGTCTCCGGCTTGTTCGATGGCGAGCAAATCGGCTTCGATGGTGGCCAAGTGCTCGCGTGATTCGCTGATGAATCCCTGCATGAGTTCATCATCGAGAGCCAAGGCTTCCTCACTCATGGGCGGGCCCCGTGGTGGCGCGTCCGCTCACGTTCAACCGGGGCACCAAGCGCATGCTTTGGAAAAGCCGGAAGATTTCCGGAGAGACATTAACCACCGCCAGCTGGCCGCTCTTGTGCGACAAGGTATTGCTGGCGGCGATCAGCAGGCCAATGCCGCTGGAATCGACGATGTAGGTGGCCGCCAGGTCGACCGTTACCCGTTGGGTCCCACCCTCGACTTCCTGTTTGAGAACTTGCTGTAGCTCCGGTACCACCACTGCCGTGAGCCCTCCATCGATACTGACCCGGCAACCACCGTCACTGCGTTCCATGCGATAGCTTGACATTTTGTTGCTACCTTCCTTCCCTGGCGGTATTGATCCACACCGTCACTTGGTTCCCCCGCCGATTGAAAGCGACCCGCTCGGCGTAAGCGCCGGCGATCATCAGTCCCCGGCCGGAAGCGGCCGAGGCCTGGGGCCAGGATCGCTTATGGACGCGCCAGTCGAATCCCATGCCCTGATCGGCAATGCGCAGGCAAATCTGCTTCTTGCCCACGCGCATCCCGAAATTCACTACTCGGTTCACCTGTCCGCCATTGCCATGCAGAATCGCATTGTTCAGGCATTCGCGGGCGATCATCTCCACCGGAAATTCCATTCGCTCCAGATGCCGCTTCTGCAACAGGCTGCGTATCTGCCGGCACACTGGCTCGACGGCGGAAAGGTCCGAAGGAATCGACAAGCAGAGGTCCTCCTCATGGCGGTGGGACTTGCTGGTTCGCTCCATTGCTCTCCTCACCGGTCGTTCTCCATTCATCGGCACCGCCAGCTCCCGGCTAAACGTCCACGCCCAGCAGCAGGACATCGTCCTCACAACCGCCGCACCCGCAACACTTGCCCACCGCTCTGCGGACGGCTTCTTGCAGAGAAGACTCCCGGCCGCAGGCCAGCATCTGCTGCAGAGCACCCACCCCGCCGGGGTTCGCCGGCGGCTCAATCAGGCCATCGGAATAAAGAAACAATCGGTCCCCCGGGGCGACGCTCAACTCCCGGCAGTCAAAGACCGCGTCGGCAAAAGCGCCGGCCACGTCGCCTTCCTCCCAAACCACTACCCCATCGCTGCCATCGGCGGGAAGCAGAATGGCGGGAGGATGGGCCGCATTGACCAGGCAAAGCTGCCCGGTAGCACGATTCAAGCGGGCATAAATGATGGTGAAAAAGACGCCCGAGGGCAGGATGCGCAGCAACGCGCTATTGACCAGGTGCAACACCTCGCGCGGGGAATTGACCGCATTGCAGTATTCCGAGAGCAGGGTTTTCAGCGCTGCCGTCCAGAACGAGGCGCCCAAATCGTGTCCACTGGCATCTGCCACCACGTAGTCGATAACGTTTTCAGCCACCGGAATTACGTCGTAGAAGTCGCCGCCGGCCTTCAAAACCTGCATGAACGAGACCTGAAAGCGGGCTTCCGGAATGTCTTCCGGATGCGGCATGAAGGCTTCCTGCGCCGCGGCCAGCTTTTGGATGTGCTGCGCCTGCAACTCGGCCAGCGATTCGTAGCCGCGCTTCAGGCGGATATGGGTGCGCACCCGCGCCATCACTTCGCGCACCACCAGAGGCTTGGTAATGTAATCGACCCCTCCCGCATCGAAGCCAGCCACCTTGATGGCCAGCTCATCGTGGCCCGAAATGAAGATCACGGGTATCTGTCCCAGGCCGGGCTCGCCCTGCAACTGGCGGCAGATCTCAATGCCACTGCCGTCCGGCAGAGAAACGTCGAGCAGGATCAGGTCGGGAGGGTATTCACGTATCTTCGCCAATGCGCTTTGCGCGTCGTGGGCGGTGAGGACGCGAAATCCGATCTGCTTCAAAGCTCCTTCAATGATCTGGGTAGTAACCACGTCATCGTCGGCGACCACGACCAGAGGTCTATACTGGCGCGCCATCGCCGCCGGCGCCGGCCGATCGGGCGGTCTCTCCGTACCCGGCCAGTTGCTGTCTGCAATCTGCACTTCGCTTATCACGATCGGTTCCGGCAAGTGTCGTTTTATTTGGCCGCTGCTACGGTCACAGCCAATGAATCGGCAGCCGCAAGCCTCAACTTGAGGCCAAGCCGCTTCGTGCCAGAATCCCCAGCCGGGGGACCTGGCCCCGGCTGAAGTTGGAATCTGCCCTGCGGGAGCCTTGGCCGCAGCGCCTTTTCAAAGAAATCTGAAGTGTGCCGATAAAGATAGACAAGGTGTCTTGACCTTATCGAGGCGAAGTGTGCTTCCTGACGCTGACATGATCGCGGAGAGCTGCCTGGCTACGGCGGTCAATCAGTCGGCGGACGCCGTGGTCATCACCGACACCAACGGGAAAATCCAATACGTGAATCCCGCCTTCACCCTGATGACCGGATATAGCGGCGAGGAAGCTTTGGGGCAGAACCCGCGCATCCTGAGATCGGGACAACACTCGCCGGAGTTTTACGAAAACCTGTGGCGCACGATTCGATCTGGCCGGACCTGGCGAGGCGAGGTGATCAATCGCCGCAAGGACGGCAGTTTCTATCCCGAGGAGATGCAGATCACTCCCGTGTTGCAGTCGAATGGGGAAATTGTCAGCTACATCGCCATCAAGCGGGACGTAACCGATCGGCGAACGGCCGACGAGGCCCAAAGGTTTCTGGCCGCGGTGGTGGAAAGTTCTGACGACGCCATCATTGCCAGCACCGCCGAGGGCGCAATCCTCACCTGGAACCGCGGGGCGGAGTCGCTCTTCGGTTACACGGCGGCGGAGGCGATCGGCCAGCCCGTGTCCCTGCTGATGGCACCGGAGAAGCTGTCCTCGCTAGCGCTTGTCATCCAGCAGGTATCGCGGGGGGGCACCGTCTCCCAGAACGAAAGTGTGTGCCGGCACCAAGATGGACGGGAAATTTACGTATTTGCCACCGCATCGCCCATCCTTAACTCCGCCGGCGGCGTGGCCGCAATTTCCGTCATTCTGCACGATATCTCGCACCGTCACGCGGCGGAGGAGACGAGAGCGTTGCTGGCGTCCATAGTCGAATCGTCCGATAATGCCATCTACTCCACCGACCCCCAGGGGACCGTTCTCAGTTGGAACCAGCGCTCGGAGACCTTGTTCGGTTACACGAAACAGGAAATTGTCGGACAGAACGCGTCCATTCTCTATCCGCTGGAACGCCGCGCCGACTTTGGCCAGCTCCTCGAGCGCATTCGGGCCGGTAGCAGCATCAGTCCTTTCGATACCGTGCTGCAAGCCAAAGATGGACGCGGGACGGACGTTTCGGTTTCGATTTCCCCGGTACGGAATTCAGACCATGAACTGGTGGGCACTTCCTCCATTGTCCGTGACATCACGCAGCGTAAGCGGGCGGAAGAGGCCCTGCATGAGAGCGAAGCCCGCTTCCGCATCATGGCGGACAGTTGCCCAACCGTGATGTGGGTGACCGATGCCTGCGGTGAAACCCGATTTGTCAACCGAACCTATCGGGAATTTTTCGGAATACCGTTCGTGGAAGGTTCGAAGTGGAAACCATTGTTCCACCCGGACGATTATGCGCAGTACGTCGCCTCGTTCTATCAAGCACTCGCATTGCAGGCGCCCTTCACCGGCGAAGTGCGGGTCCGCCGCGCCGACGGCGAATGGCGGTGGGCCGTCTCCTATGCCAACCCACGCTTCTCGCAGCGCGGTGAGTTCCTCGGTCACGTCGGCATAAGTCTGGACATCACCGAGCGCAAGCGGGCGGAACAGGCACTCAACGAGAGTGAAGCACGGTTGCGTGGCATTACGGATTCGGCCCAGGATGCCATCCTCATGACCGACCCCAGCGGAGCGATCAGCTACTGGAACCCGGCGGCAGAGTCGATCTTTGGTTACCGCAACGCAGAAGCGCTGGGGAAAGATCTCCACCAGTTACTGGCGCCGGAACGCTATCGCGAAGCCCATCGCGCCGCATTTCCTGAGCTCTTAGCCACCGGCCGCGGCGGCGCAATCGGCGCCCGGATTGAACTGCCGGCCCGCCGAAAAGACGGCCGCGAGATCGCCGTCGATCTGTCCTTGTCGGCGATTTGCCTGAACGGCGAATGGCACACCATCGGTGTCCTCCGCGACATCACCGCGCGCCAGCAGGCCGAGCAAGCCTTGCAGCACAGTGAAGAAAAATTTCGCCAGCTGGCGGAAAACGTTCGCGACGTCTTTTGGATGATGAACGGCGCCGGCACTGAGGCCTTATACGTCAGTCCGGCCTACGAACAGATCTGGGGACGGAGCCGCGCCAGCCTCTATCAGAACCCGATGGACTGGCTGGATGCCATCCATGGCGAAGACCGCGACCAGGCCCACGAGATATTCAAGCAGCAGTTGCAAGGAATGGACATCGCATCGGAGTACCGAATCTTGACCCCGGAAGGACAGGAAAAATGGATCCGGGAGCGGGCATTTCCGGTGCACGATCAAGCCGGCCGACTGGTACGGATTGTTGGCATCGCGGAGGAGTTCACGGAGCGCAAACGGACCGAGATAGCTCTGGAAAAGGCCAAAGCAGCCGCCGAGGCGGAGTCCGCTTATCGCCAATTTCAACACTCCCTGATTCGCGCCATACAAGAGGTGTCGCTCGATGGAATCCTGGTGGTAAACGACGAAAATATGGTGGTGTCGGGTAACAAAAGGTTTTTCGATGTTTGGCGGATTTCCCATCAAGATTTTCCCGATCTGGTGATGGACAGTTGCGCGCTTCCAGACGAGGCTTTGTTATCGGCGGTTACTGGTCGGGTGAAAGATCCCACGGCGTTCCTGAAGCGCGTCCGGGAACTTTACGATGATCCCGGTACAAGTGACCATTGCGAAATTGAGTTAAAGGACGACCGGGTACTCGAACGCTATTCCACCACCCTGCGCGGTGAACGCGGGAAGTACATCGGACGCGCCTGGTTTTTTAGAGACATAACCACTCGTAAGCAGGTAGAAATCAGTCTGCAAAGCGCGAAGGCGGCGGCTGAGGCCGCCAACCGCGCTAAGAGTGAGTTCCTGGCCAACATGAGCCATGAGATTCGAACGCCGATGAATGGCATCGTGGGAATGACCGGCTTGTTGCTGGATACCGACCTGAACCCCGAACAGCGGCGCTATACCGAACTGTTGCGGGGAAGCGGAGAATCGCTGCTTTACTTAATCAACGACATCCTTGACCTCTCGAAGATCGAAGCCGGAAGACTCGACCTGGAGACGCTAGACTTTAACCTGCAAGTCCTCTTGGATGATTTTGCGGCCTTGCTTAGCGTCCGGGCGCGGCAGAAAGGCCTGACGTTGTTGTGCCGCGCCGATGCGCAGGTTCCCATGCTTCTCCGCGGCGATCCCGGTCGTTTGCGCCAAATTCTGACCAATCTCGCGGCCAATGCCATCAAGTTTTCCGAAGCCGGAGAAGTAACCGTGCTGGTGTCCCTAGAAGAGAGCAGCCAACCCGATTGTCGGCTCCGCTTTACGGTGCGGGACACCGGCATCGGCATTCCGGAAAACAAGATTGGTATGCTCTTCGGCAAGTTTACCCAGTTAGACCCTTCGATTACGCGGAGGTACGGCGGTACTGGGCTGGGCTTGGCTATTTCGAAACAATTGGCCGAGATGATGGGCGGCAAAATTGGGGTGGCGAGCGAAGCCGGCAAGGGCTCGGAGTTTTGGTTTACGGTCCGCCTGGACAAGCAGCCGCCGCCAGCCCAGACGGAAAATGGCCTGCACCGCCGGCCGGCCCGCCAACTCCTACGCTCCTTCGCCGGGGTAGGCGCACGTATCCTGCTGGCCGAGGACAATATCACCAACCAGATCGTGGCCCTGAGCTTCCTCAAGAAGCTTGGCCTGGACGCCGACGTAGTAGGCAACGGCGCCGAAGCGGTCAAAGCGCTGGAGTCTATCCCTTACGACCTGGTGCTGATGGATGTGCAGATGCCGGGGATGGATGGCATCGAGGCAACCCGGCAAATCCGCGACATGAAGTCCGCCATCCGTAATCATCGGGTTCCGATCGTCGCTATGACCGCGCACGCGCTGCAGGGTGACCGGGAGTGGTGCCTCCAGGCGGGGATGAATGATTATTTGTCCAAACCGCTGTCACCGCAAGTGCTCGCCCAGGTCTTAGAGCGTTGGCTGCCACAAACTACGAACGGCGAAGCGGGCTTATTGCCGGGAGCAAGTAATCCGCCTCGTCCTTCGTCGTCACCGCTTGTCTTCGACCGCGCAGCCATGCTGAATCGTCTCATGCACGACGAGAATCTGGCGCGCAGGGTCATCGAAGTTTTTCTGGACGACACCCCGGGTCAAATCGACAAGCTACAGCGCTATCTTGATGCCGCGGACATACCGGGCGCCGAGCGTCAGGCCCACCTGCTCAAGGGATCGGCGGCCAACGTCGGCGGCGAGGCCCTGAGTGCGCTGGCCTTCGAGATGGAAAGAGCCGGCAAGGCCGGCGACCTAGCGTTTATTGCTGCCCGCATGAACAACCTGGATCGTCAGTTTCTTGCACTCAAGCAAGCCATGACACAACCGGCGTGAACCTGAACTAAGACGGACAGCAAAGCCACGCAGACACTGCCGGTTGACCCTGATTTCACTGACCGCTGCTTCCGCCGGATTTCCCCATGAAGTACTGTCTCCCACTCACTTTCGTGGGCAGCACACAATCGCCATGAGCACGTCTTTTTTTCGCATAAGGCAGCCTGGCTCTAGGTCCCTACGTCTCCACCGAGAAGTGCTGACGGTTGGCCTGGCAATACGCGCACTTTGACGCGCAGGAAGCGGCGCTATTACTCTGCTCCTCGCCTCTTACGCGGCTGAGTCGCGCAATGGGCGGCATCTCACCCGGCATCCGGCAAACTAATAGGTGAATGACTGGAGTCCCGACAAGTTCCCGTTGCGACCGGCTGCCAACACAAATCCCGTTCGGGTGTTCGGGTTCAGCGCAATGGTCGCCCCACCCGGTCCCATAGGAAAGCCGGTGAGCGATTCAATCAGGTTTCCATTTTCGTCGTACACATGGATCTCGCCCGGAGCAGCCGGCACCGGGTGCGTGATGAGGAACAGCTTGTTGACGGGATCATTCGCCACGGTGGCGCCGGCATACTCGCCAATATTTGGCAGATCGACGACGAACCCGGTCTGGGTTGCAAGATTATAAAACTCCGCCTGATACGGAAAGAGATAGGATTCCGTGGTTGTACACGCGATCCCCGTTCCTGAATCAACTGCCAATCCATTGACAAATCCGTGCCCCAATCCCGTGAACTCGGTGATGTTACGAGTCGTGAGGTTGACCAGGTCAACTACGGGAACCGTGTTCGGAGCACCCTCAGCCTGCGAAAGTACAGCCTGGTTCGTGGTGCTGTCATATCCCAGCAGAGGAGGAACTCCCTGGGTAAGAATCGGGTCCTGGAGGGTTATGATCGGTCCGAAAAGGTTCGCCGCGACATTCGAGCCAAAGACGAACCGCCCACAACAAGCGTCGGTAGAGGCCATGACCGCGACGTCCGGCGTCCCTTGATTTCCCTCAACATCCTCGAAAAGCTGCGTCTCATTGTTAATAGGAGGTAGCCAGGCGCCGGTGAATCTATTGCCTGCCAGTGGATTTAGGACATTGTAAGTACGCTGCACCACGTAGAGACCTTGCACATGCTCGTCTTCGCGCAGGCCAATATGGCTTCCCACCACGCCCAGCGTGACGAAGTTATTCTGGGTTGCGAGTTGTACTTCGACCAGGGCGATAATCCTGCCTGTGGTCTGGTCGAAGGTCTCGGTCGCGATAGTGTAGTTTCCGCCAGGCTCCAATAGCGCCTCGCTCAACAAGCCCTCCGTGCCTGACTCATCCACGCCGTAACCAAAGATTTCACCGCCGAACAGGTCTTGTACGACAAATCCCTGTCCTGTCGGCGACGGTACTTCCTCGGTTTGGGGGATGGGCATCGGTCGCTTTAGAGAGCGTGGGCGCGCCTGTGCCGCCGCGATGAAGTTGAACAGACCAAGCAGGATTACCGCGACCGCGAGTCGGCCGGGAAAGGTGTTTTTCATAGTCATGCGCTCCGTTACCGGTAAGAATGTACGATCAGCCCCATAGACCAATCACTTTCCTATCGTAGGTTTGCGCAAATTTCGGTTTGTCACGTTTTTGTCACAGACTTGAAAAAAAATATCCCTCGCCCATTTAAGGGACTACCGGGACCGCGGCGGCAGCGAGTTTAGGCAGGCGGGCGGATGGGGACCGGCGCTTCGTTATTGCCGCAAATGAAAACCGGCGGCACGCGGCCGCCGGTGTATGTATTTGTCTGGCTGGTAATTCAGAACTGTCCGGGAACCACCGCGGCGTAGTCGTCGTCGCGGCGTTGCAGGGTTGGACGGTCATCGCCATTGTTGGTGGGCTGCCCCTTGTCGCTGTCAGCGGTCTGCGTCCGCCGCAGCGTAGGCTGATTGGAATTCTTGTCCGGAACCACTTTCTTGCCGTTCTCAAATGCCGCCAGGCGGGCTTTCACTTCATTGAATTCCGAGGTGTTCACGATGTATTCCGGACGCGGCGGCAGAATTTCTCGAATCTCTTCCTGGCTCTTCAAAATGCGTTCTGGCGTTGGCGGATGGCTGGCAAAGGTCCTGGACAGCGTTCCCGGCTTCTGTTTTTCCTGGGACTTGATCTTCTCAAAAAACGAAATAAACGACTGGGGATCGTAGCCCGCTTTGTACATGTATTGCAGGCCAAGGTAATCGGCCTGGGCCTCAAAGTCGCGCGAGAACTTCATGAAAGCCACCGGCATTGCCAGGCTCATGGCCGCATTGGCCGCCTCGTAAATGCCCCAGCTGTTCACGAAGATCAGGGGGATCGACGCCAGGCGCACGTAATTGGCGCGAGTCATTTCGCGCGTCGCATGGCGAAGGACTACGTGCGAGATTTCATGCGCCATCACGCCGGCCAGCTCTGCCTCACCGTCGGCGGCGAGAATCAGCCCGCTGTTCACATAGAAAAATCCGCCTGGCAGAGCGAAAGCATTGATATCGTCGGAATCGATAACTTTGATCGTGAACGGCACTTTCGCATCGGAGTTGCGAACCAGGTTCTGCCCAACGCGGTTGACATACTCATTCACCACCGGGTCCTGGATCATGCGCGCGCTCTGCTCGACCATCATGGCGTACTGCTTGCCCATCTTGATGTCGGTGTCGATGCCGTACCAGTCGCCCATGCTCTTTCCCGTCGAGCCCACCTTGCGATCGCCGATGTCGTCGATGTCGTTCTTGCCCTTATCGTGTGTTTCCTTAGGAGCGGTCGCGGTCGTGGTTGTAGCCGCGCTGTCGGACGCAGGCGTGGGTTGGTCCGTGCTTGCTGCGGGCTGCGCCTGATCGGAGGGAGGGACTGGCGATTGCGTTGAAGTTTGCGATTGCGTACTGTCCTGGGCCAACGACGGACGAGCGAGGCTGGCACTCAGCAGGACTACGATCGCAGCTGCGAGAGCACGTGACTTCATGGGAAACTCCAGTGCCGAACGCTGAGCCGCACCTTGCCAAGGTGCTTCTTGCGGCCATTATATGCTTGAAAACGCACAGTGCCGATTGGATTTCCGAAAAGACATCAGGATGCAAAGTTTTCTCTCCAGTCTGGTTTCCGAGACCAATACGCCGTCCGCAACCCGCAGCTGCCGAAAGCGGGGTAGAATGAGCGTTTCGTCCCAGGAGACAGGCATTTATGGCTACCGTGACATCTTCGCAAAAAATTAGTCGGCGAGTTTCGATTGACGACTTTATCGGCGGCTTGCGTCAACTGCACGAGCCGGACTTCACCGGAGTACAAGGCACGCTTGCCTACCTGCGGGCCAACCCCGTCGATCCTGAATCGCTGCAGCGTTATTTGTTTTGGGACGCGCAGCATTACACTCGCAACCTCATCGACAAGACCGAACTCTACGAGCTGTTGGCGATCTGCTGGGAGGTTGGACAGCGCAGCTCGATCCATAATCACAAGGGACAGAATTGCTGGATGGCCGCTCCCATCGGGCGGCTTGCCGTGCAAAACTACCGCTTGCTCGCTGAAGATCTGGAGGCGCATCGTTGCAACATCGTGCCTACCGACGTGGTCGAGATCACTCCCGAACATCCGGTTGCGGTGGACCCGCTAAACCCAGTGCACGACGTGCGGAATCCGAAAGAATGGAATCAGCGGGCCGTGACTCTGCACGTTTACTCGCGCCCCTTCGACTCCTGCATTGTGTATTCGGTAGACCAAGGCAGTTGCGGCGAAATCGGCCTGACCTACACGTCGATGTTCGGGAAGCTTTGCTAACAGGCAGTTGAGTGGCTGAAATTCAGCCTGCGGCGTAAACATCGATGATGTTCGCAGATCACAAGTGGCAGTTCATGCGGACGATATAATCGAGGGTCGTAGGGGCGACGAGTGACCCTTCCGCCGAGGCCCACGCAGGTCTGGGAAGGCATACTTCGCCCGCGATACGGAGATCATTTCCCTGGTCGTTCCGCAACCCCAACGCTCTCCGTGTCCTCCATGGTGAAAACGATTCTTATAGGCAGGTCGATTATGACAGTCATCAAGCAAGACGATCTTATCCAGAGCGTCGCTGACGCTCTGCAATACATTTCCTACTACCATCCGGTTGATTTCATTCGCAGCCTGGCCAGCGCCTACGAGAAGGAACAATCACCCGCCGCTCGTGATGCCATCGCGCAGTTGCTCATCAACTCGCGCATGTGCGCCGAGGGCCATCGTCCCATCTGCCAGGACACCGGCATCGTGACCGTCTTCCTCAAAGTCGGAATGAACGTCCAGTGGGACGCGACCATGAGCGTCGAGGACATGGTCAACGAAGGGGTTCGCCGCGCCTATTTGCACCCGGACAATAAGCTGCGCGCCAGCGTGCTGGCCGATCCCGCCGGAGCGCGCAAGAACACCAAGGACAACACTCCGGCGGTCATCAACATGTCGATCGTTCCCGGCGACAAGCTCGAAGTGATCGTCGCAGCCAAGGGCGGCGGTTCCGAGGCCAAGTCGAAGTTCGCCATGCTGAACCCGTCGGACTCGATCGTCGAGTGGGTACTGAAAACGCTTCCCACCATGGGCTCGGGATGGTGCCCGCCGGGCATCATCGGCATCGGCATCGGCGGCACGGCAGAAAAAGCCATGCTGCTGGCCAAGGAAGTTCTGATGGAGCCCATCGACATCCAAGAGCTGATCGCACGCGGCCCGAAGAACACTGCGGAACACCTGCGCGTCGAGCTCTATAAGAAGATCAATGCGCTGGGCATCGGCGCACAGGGGCTGGGTGGACTGACCACGGTGCTCGACGTCAAGGTGAAGGACTATCCCACCCACGCCGCCAATCTGCCGATTGCGATGATCCCGAACTGTGCGGCCACACGCCATGTGCACTTCGTGCTCGACGGGACTGGCCCGGTTGCGCTGGAACCGCCTTCGCTGGAAGACTGGCCGAAGCTCACCTACAACCCGGCGGGCGCGCGCCGCGTGAATCTCGACACCGTCACTCGCGAAGACGTGGCGACGTGGAAGACTGGCGAAGTGATTCTGCTGAGCGGCAAGCTGCTGACTGGCCGCGATGCCGCCCACCAGCGTATGACCGACATGCTCACGCGCCACGAAGCGCTTCCTGTGGACTTCAACAATCGCTTTATCTACTATGTTGGGCCGGTCGATCCGGTGCGCGACGAAGTCGTCGGCCCTGCTGGTCCCACGACTGCTTCTCGCATGGACAAGTTCACCCGCCAGATGCTGAAGGAGACGGGACTGCTCGGCATGGTGGGCAAGTCCGAGCGCGGCCCAACCGCGATCGAAGCTATTCGCGACTATAAGGCGGTTTACCTGATGGCGGTCGGCGGCGCGGCCTACCTGGTGTCGAAGGCGATCAAGAAATCGCGCGTGCTGGCCTTCGCCGATCTGGGCATGGAAGCCATCTACGAATTCGAGGTGGAGGACATGCCGGTCACGGTCGCCGTAGATGTGAACGGCAATTCCGTTCACGAGAGCGGCCCCAAGGAGTGGCAAGCCAAGATCGCGGAGCTGGTCGAGATCGGATAGACGTCGATGCTCCGCTACAATTCAACACGTCGAGGGCCCAATGGACAGATGGAACGATGAAATAGTCCACCGAGTGGAAGAGGCGCCGCTTGGTTTAGCTTATGTCATGCGTAAACACGACGCGGTTTTTTACAGGGAACGCGGCGATGCGTACATCATTGACGTCCCGAAGCGCACCAGGAGCGGAAAGCCCGATCACCGCGAGTATGAGGAATGGACAATCACTAGGGACAAGGTTGATTTGATGACGAAAGACCTGGAATGTGGTGTTCCGCCGATGCGGCTTGATGCGCAACCTCAAGCGCCTGGCAGACGCAGACGTTCGCTCAAGGGCCGGGGTGGCAAACGAATCTCCTGATAATTGCATCGCGGCAACACTGAAAACCGCTGGCACGTCAGCCAATCTATGGAGCCGACCACGAAATCTTCCCGTCTGAGCTGTAGAAGCTCAATCCAGACCTGCCGGGTATGACGTCGCCCCTAAGCTCCACAAGGGGTTTGGCGTGGGCGTTATTGAGTCGCAGGCCATCAGTGGACAAGGTCGCACGGTCTGTTCCGTTCTCATCACTGAGCCAAATTACCGGTTCGTCGGGTTTCGTATCTATTGCAACCCCCGCAAATTCCGGCGTGCCAATCGTCGCTCTTGGCCGACCGTGGCTGTCTAGGAGAATTATTTTCTCAGCCTCGATCGTTCGCGGCTTGACCTCTGCGGCCATTAACAAAAGAGCCCCCAAAGTTAAGCCGGTAGCCACTGCAATCCGCTTCAGATACTGATTCTGACGCTCCAAACGTTCAACACGCTGAGTCAATAACGTGAGCTCGAGTGTCATTCTCAGGTGAGCGGATGAAACTCGGTTTTCATGTCGTCATTCGACCATTCAACGTTCGTGCGGTATCTCCTCCCCGATAGAGATTCATACTCGATGCAAAACACGTTCCCCCGCGACGCCGTTTCGACCTCCCGAGGTAGCTTGTATTCGGCCTTGGTAGCGAGAGGAGCCATCCAACGCATGCCCCCCTTCCCCTGGGCATAATCTGTGCAGCGAATGTTGACGGCTGGCCCAAAACCTTGATTCTCTATCACCCAACCGCCTGGTCCCATTTCGGTGCCTTGCCGCATTGCCACGGCCAAAAATGGTCTTTGTGAATATTCGATTTGCTCGGAACTATTCTTCGCGATGACTTTTGTATCCTTGGCATAGCCCCAGAGCACGTACAGCGTCACCGAGGTGACTAGCGCGAGCCATAGTTCGGAGATCGCCTGAATCCAAGTGGGCCAGATCATTTGATGAAAATTATAAGCGTGCGTGTGGTATGGGGCCCAGTTACTAGGAATGTAACTCCTCTAGTTTCTTCCACAGCGGATTGAGAGGAATTTCAACCGGAGGATTTGTGATCAGAAGCTTCTCGACTGGCTGCCAGCCGCCCTGGCTACAGTCAAAAGCCTTGCGCCGCATGGGATCGATGACCCATACGTTGGCAATACCCATTGCCCGATAATCATCCAGCCGCTGCTGATACCGTGAGACGCGATCTTCAGGCGAGAGCACCTCAATGACGGCAACTGGTGGACGGGTCAGCACGGCCTCATAGTTCCGTTGGAGCGGGAGAATAGCAAGATCGGCAATGCGGACCCGCGTTGGCGAAACTCGCATTCTAATCTCGGGGTACGCTTCCAGTTTCCATTGCTCCTCGTGTGTTGCCAGCCACTTTATGAAGAAGGCTTGCACCGCCGAGTGCTCTGTCTCGCCCACGTTGCGCTCCTCCAGCTCGCCGTCCACGTAATCGCAATCCGGCTCGTAATCCGTCCTGAGATATTCATCCAGCGATACCTGCGTGGTTGCCATCGCGGGCGCTCCTGGAGAGAAGTGTACCACTCCTGTCTGGTGCGTTTTCGTCACGTGACCTGTCATAATTGCGGCGACGCGCCCGGTTTGGCTGTCATCTGTTTGAGTGGAGGGTACGCGATGTCCGCCACCACAACTTCCCGCACCCGCACGGAAAAAGATTCTCTCGGCCACAAGGAAATTCCCGGCCACGTTTACTACGGAATTCAGACCGCGCGTGCGGTGGAGAACTTTCCCATCAGCGGGTTGCGCGCCCACCGCACGCTCATCCGCGCGATCGCGATGGTGAAGGAGGCGGCCGCCGAAGCTAACCGCGAGTTGGGACTGGTTGACGAAAAGACGGCCAACGCGATCATTGCGGCCGCTAAGGAAGTTCAGCAGGGCAAGTGGGATGACGAATTCGTAGTGGACGTCTTCCAGGCGGGCGCCGGCGTCAGCTTCCACATGAATAGCAACGAGGTCATCGCCAACCGCGCCTCCGAGCTGCTGGGCGGCGCGCTCGGCGAGTACGAGCACGTTCATCCCAACGACCACGTCAACTATGGGCAATCGACTAACGATGTCTTCCCTAGCGCCATGCGTTTGGCGTCGCTGCTGGAGCTCGAAAAACTTTACACCGCGCTCGATAACTTTATCGCCGCACTGGCACAAAAGGGCGAAGAGTTTCATCATGTACTCAAGTCGGGACGCACTCACATGCAGGATGCGGTCCCCATGCGGCTGGGCCAGGAGTTCAGCGCCTACGCCGCGGCGATCAAGCGCGCGACAAAATCCATTCATGAGCAATCTGAATTGCTGCGCGAGATCGGGCTCGGCGGATCGGCGGTNNGGACAGAAGCTGCAGGTCGTGGACGACTTGCGCTACGCTATGCAATCGAACCTGGCGATGTCCAGCGTTAGTTCCGCGCTGCGCAATCTGGCGCTGGAGGTGGTTCGCATTTCCAACGACCTACGGCTGCTGTCGTCGGGGCCAAACACGGGATTGGGAGAAATCAATTTGCCCGCGCTGCAGCCGGGTTCGTCGATCATGCCGGGCAAGGTCAATCCCGTAATGCCCGAGCTGGCAGCGATGGTCTCGTTTCAGGTCGTCGGCTACGACGCGGCAGTAGCGCTGGCGGTGCAAGCGGGGCAGCTCGAACTCAACGTCATGATGCCTACCATGGCGTACAGCGTGCTCGCCTCCATCACCATCATGACCAACATGCTGCGCCAACTTACCGAGTTCTGCATCAAGGGCATCACGGTGAACGAGCAACGCACCAACTACTACGTGCAAAGCACGGTGTCGCTGGCC
Source organism: Acidobacteriaceae bacterium (assembly GCA_003165795.1). Classification (GTDB taxonomy): domain Bacteria; phylum Acidobacteriota; class Terriglobia; order Terriglobales; family Acidobacteriaceae; genus Bog-257. Next base: position 83,676 of record PMWW01000152.1, on the reverse strand, counting down.
ACGGCGCTGAATCCTTACATTGGCTACGCCAAGGCGGCGGAGATTGCGAAGGAGTCGGTGAAGACCGGCAAGTCGATCATCGAGATCGCGCGCGCGCGCGGCGATCTGACGGAAGAGCAAATCAACGAGATTCTCGATCCTGCGCGAATGACGGAGCCGGTGCTGCCATTGGATGCCGCAAAGGACAGGGATAACATCAAAGGCAGAGGTTAGGAGTCAAGGATCCGCCGGAGACAGGCCCCGGTTCGGGAGCCGGCCTACATTCCTACCGGTGCGTTGATAACCAGGCTAATCGTCGGCGGATGCAGCAAGGTATTGTGAATCAGGCACCGGTGGACCGCATCCTCAAGACCCTGCAAATGGCTCTCTTCAATCCCGCCGGGAATCTTCAGCTCGATTTTGAAGTTGTCGAGGCGGAACGGCCCTTTTACTTTCTCGGCAGTGACGCGGGCTTTCACGCCATCTCTTAAGATTTGATTTCGTTTCAAGTAATCGACCGCATAAAACGCCGCACACGATCCCAGCGAGGCCAGCAATAGCTCCGGCGGCGTCATGCCTTCGTCGTCCCCGTTGCTATCCAGCGGCTGATCGCAAATCACCGTATGCTGCCGCGCTCTGATTTCGAACTGCACCGCTCCCAGATGCTCTACTAGAACTTCTACCATGGTCCCTCCGATTGCCGGTCCCGTACGCGCCCAGGCGAAGCTACTGTTCAGCGGCTTCCCGGTGCGGGTGCGACGTGAGCGACTCGTCCAGAAACTTACGAACTTTGTCCCGCGCGCGATAGAGGCGTGACTTCATTGCCGGCAACGATAGTCCCAGCCTGGCAGCGGCTTCCTCTCCGCTCACTTCCTCCAGGTCACGCAACTCGTACACGGCGCGCTCTGCTTGCGACAGCGACTCCACGGCTTGGCGCAGGAGTTGCTTCATCTCGAGCCTTGCCGTCTGCAAATCGGGTGCGGCGTCTCTTGATTCCAGCTCAGTGCCCTCAGCCTCCATCGCCGACAACTGCATGATGGGGAGCAGCGCTTCCCGCTGCTTCAGGTGCCAGCAGACCCGGCGGCCAATCTGCGCCAGCCATGATCGGAATGCCGACGAGTCGCGCAGCTGCCCAAGATTGCGATACGCCTTCAGCAAGGCCTCAATCAGCACGTCCTCGGCGTCTTCCCGGTTACCGCAGGCGCGAATGAGCTGACGATAGACCGCATCTTTGTGTTCGTTGGCCAACGCCTCGAAATCCATACTTCCATTCTGGACGGTCGCTCGCTATTCACGAATGACAATGCGCACTCGCGTCTGTGACGGTTGTCGCTAGGGGCTTGCCGTCACGATTCCACGGCATCTTGGCAAGCACGATAGCCATGCCGCAAATGTTGGTCGCCCCGGCAAAGGTCAATCCGGCGCCCACGAACATCGCCAGATATACCCATTTCAGATTGACTAGGACCGACAGCAGCGTGGCAACCAAGACGATTAGACCGGCGGCGAGCCTGACCTGACGTTCCAATGCCCAGCGGCATGGTGCACATGTCACCAATGGAAGCCTCGCGCTCCTCCAGCCCGCGGTTCCGCCAGAAAGAACCGCCACCGGCTGTCGCCCTTCCAGCCAGCCGGCGACTATTGCGGCGCGAGTGCCTGCCTCGCAGACGAGGACTACAGGCCCGTCGCCGATGTCGGCCATGCGCATTTCAACCTGCTCCATTGGCACATTGACGGCACCAGGGATGTGTCCGACGGCGAATTCGGCGGCGGAACGAACGTCGATCAGTTTCCCGAGCACGGCAGGGGTGTCATGAAGTGTTTCTGGGCTGACGGTAGAAAACATGTTTTTCTCCCTCTACTATGGAAGAGCGAGGATTCGGGAAAAAGGATTCGCTGCGAAAAAGATAGGCCAGACAATATTAGGAGCTGCCGGATTCTTGGTGGGGACGCCAGAATGGCGCGCCCAGTCATGCCCGCAGGCGCCATGTTTCGTACTAACTTGCAATATCGCGGAGCCGGGTATAAATCACATCTGTGCCGAAAAGAACCGTACGTATGACGATGCTGCTTCCACTCGCTAGAACGCCCACCGCAGTAACGTTGCTCCGGAAGTGAATCCCGCTCCCACCGCCGCCAGCAGCACCAGATTGCCCTGCTTCAGCTTGCCTTCTTCGAGGGCGGTCTGCATGGCAAGTGGAATTGTACCAGCCGTGGTGTTGCCGTAGCATTCGATGTTGACGATGACTTTCTCCAGCGGCATCTTCAGGCGCTCGGCGGTTGCCATGATGATGCGCCGGTTCGCCTGGTGGGCGATGAAGCAGTCCACGTCCTTGCCGGTAAGGCCATTTTTTTCCAGCACTCGCTCGGTCATTTCCGACATTTTCTTCACCGCGTACTTGAAGACCTGCTGGCCATCCTGATGGATGTAGTGCATCTTCTGGTCGACGGTCTCATGCGATGCGGGATGTAAACTTCCGCCGCCCGGCATGTAAAGGTACTGCCCGCCCATGCCTTCTATCTGGGCTTCCATGGCAATGATCCCGTACTCTTCGCCTTCTTCGGCAGGTTCCAGCAACACTGCCCCAGCGCCGTCGCCGAAGATGATGCAAACCGCGCGATCGGTGAAGTCGGTCATGGAGGAGTTAACGTCTGCACCAATCACCAGCACTTTCTTGTAGCGGCCCGACTCGATAAACTGGGTGCCGGTGTTCAACGCGTAGACGAAACCTGAACATCCGGCAGAGACGTCGAAGCCCCAGGTGCGATGGATGCCCAACTTGTGCTGCACCAGGCAAGCGGTGGAGGGATACATCATGTCGGGCGTGACCGTGCCCACGATTACCAGATCGATCTCCTGCAGGTCGAGAGGGTGCGATTTCTGCAGGTTCTTGACCGCTTCCACGGCAAGATCGCTGGCGGCGACACCCTTGTCCACCAAATGGCGCTCGCGGATTCCGGTTCGATCCAGGATCCACTGGTCGGTAGTGTCGACCATTTTCTCCAGGTCTTTGTTAGTAAGTATGCGAGGCGGAACATAAGTGCCGAGAGCGGTAATTTTGGCGCGACGAACGTTAGCCAATAGAGTTCTCCGATATGAATAATCACTCATTCTGAAGGATGCGGCGCGGAAAGTCTATGAGAGGCCGCTTTTCGCTGTTCGCTTTGCGCCTGCCCCCACCCGAACTCGAACCTCGTGGTGTAGATCGTGCCGCGGTGACGCAGGGAAGACTGAACCCGCCCAAACAGGTCGATAGCGGAGGGACAAGGCGAAAGGCGAATAGCGGATGTTAAACAAGCCAGGCGCCAGTTGACCGCTGCACACGCACTGGCCTGCTACCGTTGCTTCCTTCCGGACCTGGCGGGATTCACAAGATTGCGTTGCGCGGGACCAGCGCCCGACCAATTCAATATAGCATCACTTCGCAGGGCCGTGGGGGACGCGGGCTGCGCGCGACTCGTCCTGTTTGCATGACGAAAAACGCGCGAAACAATGGTAAAATCAAGGGATTGCATGCAGCCGAAAACCGATTCTGTAGCCTTGCTGGACGCCGTTGAGGAGCGCTCAGCCCCCGCTACTCCCAAGAAAATTGGATGTGTTAGCCTGGGTTGTCCCAAGAACCTGGTGGACAGCGAGGTCATGATGGGCCTGCTGGCGCAGGGTGGCGCTCAAATAACCGCGCGCGCCGAAGATGCCGACATCATCGTGGTGAACACCTGCTCGTTCATCGACTCGGCCAAGCAGGAGTCGGTCGACACCATCCTCGAAATGGCGCGGCACAAGACCGAGGGCCGAGCGCAGAAGCTGATCGTCGCCGGATGTCTGGTCGAGCGCTATCGCAACGAGATTCAGAAGAACATTCCCGAGGTTGACGCGGTCGTGGGCACGGGCGAGTTGCAGCAGATTCTGAACGCCGCAGGAATCGAACCAAGCGTGCAATCTGGAAATTCTCCGTTCGTGATCATTAACAGCAACAGCCGTTCCGAAGGCGATGCTCGCGAGGCTGCCGGGCGGTTCTCCAAGGAAGCATGGGACGGCGCGATCGCCGATCTGCCGAACTACCTTTACGACGAGAACACTCCGCGAATATTGGCCACGCCGAAATACTCCGCGTACATCAAGATCGCGGAGGGTTGCGATCATCCCTGTTCGTTCTGCATCATTCCCCAGTTGCGGGGCAAGTTTCGTTCCCGTCGATTCGAGTCGGTGATCGCGGAGGCCCATCGTCTGGCGCAGCAAGGCGTCCGCGAAGTCACGCTGATCGGGCAGGACACGACTTGCTACGGTGAAGACTTTGGCTTGCAGGATGGACTGGCGCTGCTGTTGGAGCGACTGGCTGGGATCGAGGAACTGCGGTGGGTAAGATTTCTGTACGCCTATCCCAATAAGATTACGGGCAAGCTGCTGCAAACCATCGCGGAGCATGAGAAGGTTTGCTCCTACATCGATGTGCCTTTACAACACGCTGCGCCGAATGTTCTGAAGCGGATGAAGCGCGGCGCGGGCGCGGAAATTTTCTTGCGGTCGATCGAGAAGATGCGGCGCGAGATTCCCGGCCTGACGCTGCGGACGTCGTTTATCGTCGGCTTCCCGGGCGAGACCGAACCGGACTTCGACCTGCTCTGCCAGTTTGTGCGCGATGCGCAGTTCGACTGGCTGGGGGTATTCGGCTATTCCGACGAAGATGGCGCGAAGGCCTTCGACTTGGGAGACAAAGTCCCCGCCAGGGAAATCGAGCGGCGGCGAAGAAAGCTGATGTCAATGCAGAAGCAAATCAGCCGCAAGAAGAAGCGGGCGCTGATCGGCCAACGGTTCGACTTGCTGTTGGAAGGCCCGTCGGCAGAAACCGATTTGCTGTGGGAAGGCCGCACAGCCATGCACGCTCCTGAAATCGATGGTACGGTGTACATCAACGATTTCGGTGACCATGAGGACATGCGTGAGGGCGAGTTCTACCGCTGCGAAATTACGGAAGCGCACGACTACGATCTGGTGGCGAGGATCTTATAGCTGTCAGCAGTCAGCCTTCAGCATTCAGCCATCAAAACTGATGTTCGCGCTCGATCAGTTATTTGCTCGTGATTCAAACAAGAATAACGACGGCTTGCAAGGCTTCGCCCGATCGGATGCTGACCTTCAGGCTCAAGATGTCGAAGTGGCTGAATGCTGAGTGCTTGTCATGCCGAAGAAAGCAATTCGCAGCTTGCGTTGTCCGACCTGCCGAAAGATCGTGCTGGCCTCCGATCCGGAATTTCCTTTTTGCGGCGAACGTTGCCGTATCATCGATCTTGGCAAGTGGGCCAGCAACGGCTATGTCATCTCCACGCCGTTGAACGATCCGGAGACCGACGATTCCGACTATCCGAGTGAACGCGCTAAGAAGCCCTGAGCCGCCGCACCTCACTTCGACTGCTCCGGCGTGGGCCACCCTGGTGGCAACATTCTTCGGGGCAGGGCGGTTGCGTCCTGGGCCAGGAACCTGGGGCTCGTTGGCCACGGTTCTGCTATGGTGGCTGCTGGCTTCGCACCTCCCACAGGCCGCGCGTATACCGGTCATTATCGTGCTGACCGGGGTGGTGGTGGCAATCGGAATTCCCGCGGCAACCCTGGAAGCTCGCGGCTGCGGAAGAAAAGATCCCCAGCACGTGGTGATTGACGAAGTAGCTGGGCAATTGGTGACGCTGGTGGCGTGTCCTATCATGTGGCCAGCGTTGCTCGCGGGCTTTATACTTTTCCGTGTATTCGACATTACCAAGCCGCCGCCAATCCGCAGCCTGGAAAAGCTGCCCGAGGGGACGGGCATCGTGGTCGACGATCTGGGCGCGGGAGTGTACGCGCTGATCATCTTGCAAGTGCTGCTTCACTTCAGGCTTCTTCGTTAGCGGATAGCGGCCGGTTGCTACCGCAAGTTGTATTCTTGCGGGGCTAAAGCCCTTAGTATTAGAGAACCTTGGACGCTGGCCTGAAGGCCAGCTCTACTGCCCGGGCGAATTACTCGAGCAAATGATGGATCGAAAGACGGGAACGAAAAACGTGAACGGCAAGCCGCACATCGATTCCATCGATCCGGCGTACGCTTTGCCCGGAGGCGAGGTCCGCATCGTCGGCACCAGCCTTCGTCCGCAAGAACTGCGGCGGCCGCAGGTGCGCTTCGGCGATGTGGACGGCTCGGTCATCATCGGCTCCGACCAATTCATCGTGGCCCGGGTTCCGGAAGGCGCTGCCTCTGGCAACGTAGTGGTCGCGACGAATGGCAAGCAGAGCAACCCGCGGGAAGTGCGGATTGCGGTGCCGATCGCCGAGAACCTTCATCCGGTCACCAATCCGGCGGTGGATGCGCAGGGCAACATCTACGCCACCTTCTCCGGCTCCCGCGGACAGAAGGTCCCGGTCGCCATCTATCGCATCGACACCGGCTACAACGTGAAGCCGTTCCTGCACGAGATGATGAACGCTACCGGCATGGCGTTCGACCGTGCTGGAAGTCTGTACGTCTCTTCCCGTTTTGACGGCACGGTGTACCGCGTGGCGCAGAATGGAACCATGACGTCGTACGCCGAAGGCATGGGCGTGGCGACGGGCATTGCATTCGACCGGGCAGGCAACCTTTACGTCGGCGACCGCAGTGGAACCATTTTCAAGATCGGCCGTGATCGCCAGATCTTCGTCTTCGCCATGATTGAGCCCAGCGTGGCGGCCTATCATCTTGCCTTCGGCAACGGCGGAAACCTTTACGTCACCGGGCCAACGACATCGAGTTTTGACGCCATTCATCAAATCGATCCGCATGGTGAGGTCAGCGTGTTCTATCGTGGATTGGGCCGGCCACAGGGACTGGCTGCCGATGTTGAAGGCAGTCTCTATGTGGCGGCATCGCTCAACGGACGGCGCGGCATCGTGAAAGTTACGCCCGCAGGCAAGGCATCGCTGGTCGTCTCGGGACAGAATCTGGTTGGACTGGCCTTCGGTCCTGGCGACTCGGCAGTGCTGGCAACCACCAGCGGCGTGCATCACCTCTCATGGGACATTGAAGGCCGCTCGCTGCTTCCCGAGCCGTAGGCTGACCCAGAGGACGAACGCAGGTCGCAGCCGAATCAAGTAGCTCATTCGAGCCTCGCCCACAACATTCTCCGTGCCCTCCGTGCCTCTGTCCGTGAAATGCTTTCGACTTCTCTGTGGCTCTGCGTCTCTGTGGTGATCGGTTTCCCGGTGCTAGACTGAATCTGTGATAGCGGAAATCATCGCCGTCGGCTCGGAGATGCTGACTCCGTACCGGCAGGACACCAATTCCCTTTTCCTGACCGGCCGTCTCAACGAACTTGGAATCATTGTTGCCTTCAAGACCATCGTGGGCGACAACCTCGACCACCTCACCTCGGCGGCGCGGACCGCGATTGGCCGTGCCGACCTCGCCATCTTTATGGGCGGCATGGGGCCGACGCAGGATGACCTGACGCGCGAAGCCGTGGCGGCAGCAGTGGGCATTGAACTAAAGCGCGACCACGAGATCGTTACCGCGTTGTACAAACGTTTTGCCGAGCGGCGCCTGCAGATGCCGGAGAACAATGCTCAGCAGGCGGATGTGCTGCAGGGCGCGGTGATACTGCCAAACTCGAAGGGCACGGCGCCGGGGCAGTGGCTGGAAACCGAGTTCGACGGCAAGCCGCGGATCATCGCTCTGATCCCCGGTCCTCCGCATGAAGTACGGGAGATGTGGGACACCGATTGCATGGTCCGCTTGCGCGAAAAAGTCCCCCCAGCGGCGATGGCTACGCGGGTATTAAAAGTCGCGATGATGGGTGAATCCGCAGTCGATCTACGGACGTCGCCGATCTACAAGAAATATGCCAACGTCGAGACTACGGTGCTGGCCGGACAGGGGCAGGTAGAGTTTCATCTGCGCGCGACGGCTGCGACGAAAGACGAAGCCCAAGCCGAAGTGGACCACCTCGCCGACGAGTTGGAAGAAGAACTGGAAGACGCGGTGTTTTCCTCCTCCGGCGAATCGCTGGAAGAGATCGTCAGCTATTACCTGCAGATGCGCAATGCCAAACTGGCGGTGGCGGAATCGTGCACCGGGGGAATGATCGCCGAGCGGATCACGTCGGTTGCCGGCAGCTCGCGCTCCTTCCTAGGCGGAGTGGTTGTCTACTCCAACGATCTGAAGACGCTGTTCGCCGACGTGCCTCCGTTGATGATCGAAGCCCACGGCGCGGTGAGCAAGGAAGTTGCGCTTGCCCTGGCGGAGAACATTCGCGAACTCTGCAACGCCGATATCGGGGTCGGGGTGACGGGCATCGCGGGGCCTGGCGGTGGAACCGAGGAGAAGCCGGTTGGCCTGGTGTTTATCGCGGTCAGTGACGGCCACAAGCACGAAGTCGTGCAGCGGAGATTCTTCGGCGACCGCGAACGCGTCCGGCGATGGGCCAGCCAACAGGCGCTCGACATGGTGCGCCGCATGTTGATCTAAAGCCATGCGACTGTTCGTAGCACTCGATATCGGGCCCGAGATCCGCAAGCGGCTCGCCGAGTTCCGCAGCCAGATGAAAGCCTTCGCGCCCGATGTCCGCTGGGTGGGACCGGAGACGTTTCACGTTACGCTGCAATTTCTGGGCGAGACGAAAAAGCTGGAAGAAATTCAGAGTGCATTGGCGCAGGTGAAAGGCTCTGCGATTCCGTTGACGTTTCGCAATGCCGGCTTCTTCCCTAATCCGAAATCGCCACGCGTGTTCTGGGTGGGGATCGAGTCCGATCACCATTTGCAGGATTTAGCGAACTCGATTGCAGGGGAGCTGAAGCCGCTCGGGTTCGAACGCGATGCCGGGCCCTACAAGCCACATCTGACGCTGGCGCGTTCTGGCAGTGGACGGCCGCGTCCAGTCCCCGGAGAGCGGGCAACATTCGGATTGCAGCATGTGCGCGTGAAACTTGAGAGCGTGGCGCCGCTGGAGTTCGGTACAATGACGGCGCGCGAGTTCTATCTGTACGAGAGTAAGACAACGCCCGCGGGCGCGAAGTATACCAAGCTGGCGCGATATGGGCTGGAGTGAGCGGCGGTTGTTGTTCCCTGTTGTGATTTGGGACAAGAGGCAGCGGAAATCCCTGAGCAGATTCCTCGCGGGCTGAGCCCACTGGGAATGACAAAATGAAAGGGTATACGGCGCACCTGAAGGTGCGCCCCTTCAAGCGAGCCAAATTTGAATGCGGTTCTAAAGTGCCACTCTGACCCTTGACCCAACTTGTCCTCATCATCGTTGCCGTCTCGTACCTGCTGGGGTCGATTCCCTTCGGGTATCTGTTGGTTCGCATCTTTCGTGGACAGGATGTGCGCAAGACCGGCAGCGGCAATATCGGAGCGACGAACGTGGCTCGTACCGGTTCCAAGAGATTGGCGATAGCCACCTTGCTTCTTGATGCCTTGAAGGGATATGCAGCGGTAGCGTTTGCCTTCTGGCTGGCGGGCGCGCATCGCTTTGCGGGTCAGCTTCAAACCAGTCTGTACGATCGCAACACGCAAACCATCGACAGCCGCACGGTTTTCGTGTTGGCGGCGCTAGCGGCCTTCGTCGCCATCCTGGGTCACATGTTTCCTGTTTGGTTGCGATTCAAAGGCGGCAAGGGAGTGGCCGCGGCGGCGGGAGCGTTTTTCGCCTTGGCTCCCCGGGCGATGTTGCTAGCGCTGGTGGCTTTCGCAATTGCCCTTGCCCTGACGCGCTACGTCTCGCTTAGCAGCATCGTAGCCGCCGCGGCCTTTCCATTTTTCGCGTGGTGGGTGAATCCCGCCGAGCGCACGAGCGCTCCTATCCTACTGTTCATTGCCGCGTCGGCGCTGCTAATCATCGTGCGGCACAAAGACAATATCCGGCGCCTGTTGGCGGGCACCGAGAACCGATTCCGTTAGAGAGAACCTGCTTGTGAGCGAGATTGCGGTCATTGGCGCGGGTGCGTGGGGTACGGCAATCTCCATTGTGCTGGGGCGCAAAGGGACGCACCAAGTGCGCTTGTGGGCGCATGAACCTGAGGTTCGGCAAAGCATAGAAACCCAGCGCGTGAATGAGCTGTTTCTGCCGGGCGAGCGCGTTCCCGAGACCGTTACCTGCACCAACAGCTTGGCAGAAGCGCTGCGCGATGTTGAGATCGTGGTCAGCGTGATGCCGTCGCACCACACCCGCCGCGTGTTTGAAGCGATGAAGCCTCACCTGCGGGAGAAGATGCTTTTCGTCAGCGCGACCAAGGGTATCGAGAATGATTCCCTGCTCCGCATGACCCAAGTTGTCACCGAGGTGCTCCAAAGCGACGCCGGATTCGCTCCTCGCATTGGCGCCATCAGCGGTCCTTCGTTTGCGAAAGAAGTCGCCAAGGGCGACCCGACGGCCATTACCATCGCCTCCGTCGACCCGGAGCTGGCGGCGATCGTGCAGAAAGAATTCAGCGATCCCCGCTTTCGGGTTTACACCAACGACGACGTCATCGGAGTGGAACTGGGCGGCGCGTTGAAAAATATCGTGGCCATCGCGGCCGGCGTTCTCTTCGGACTCAACCTGGGACATAACACGGTGGCCGCCCTGATCACGCGGGGACTGGCAGAGATGACGCGCCTGGTGGTTGCCTGCGGCGGAAATGCGTCGACCATGGCTGGTCTGGCTGGTCTTGGCGATCTGGTGCTTACCTGCACGGGAGGACTTTCGCGCAATCGGAGCGTTGGGGTGGAGCTGGGCCGGGGACGCAGGCTCGACGACATCATCGCCGGAATGCATGGCATGGTCGCCGAAGGCGTGCTGACCACCAACGCTGCCGTGGGCCTAGCCAAGAAGGTCAACGTCGAGATGCCGATCACCGAGCAGATGCATGCGGTATTGCAGCAAGGCAAGTCGGTGGAAGATGCGATACGGGACCTGATGGGCAGGCCATCCACCAGCGAAGCGGGACTGGTCCGGGGTTAGGGATTAGAGTCCCGTAGTTTTTATAATGGCTTTGACGCGGACCTGAAGGTGTGCTGTGCCCGAGTACCCCTGGACACGGCCTTCCTAACAGGCTGGTTCTTACCATTCTTCCTATTAGTTTGGCTGCCATCTGGCGCACCGGTCAGGCTGTCGAAGTAGCGGGCGAGAATCTTCTTCAGTTCTCCTTCCGGCATGACACTGCGGTCCAACATGTGTTCCAGAGCCAGAGCGTGAGTCACGGCCGACAGGGAAAGCACAACCGAGCTGGCTGAGGCCGGGAGCTTTGGTCCCGACGCTTCCATGATGTCTTGCAAAATGCCAATCCTGGAGCCGACCAAACGGCGATTCATCGCGGCCAGCCTGGCTTTGACCTCGGGATGGCGGACCGCGAACAGCTTAAACTCGAGCGCCAGCAGACTCCAGCGGCGGTCCTGACCCATGGTCAAGAAGAACTCGCGAAAAGCCTGCAGCTTCGCTTGCGGATGGTGAAACTTGTCGATAAGCCGTTCGGCGTTCGCGATGCGGTGCGAAATCTCGCGCTCCAGCAATGCCAGGAAAAGGTCTTCCTTGCTGTCGAAGTTGGCGTAGAAGGCACCGCGAGTGTAGCCGGCCTCGGCCGCAATCTCCTCCAGCTTGGCGGCTTCAAATCCGTCCCGGGCGAAGATCTTCTCCGCCGCCTGGATGAGGCGAGCACGCGTGCTTTCGGCGCGTTCCTGCCGGCGGGATGTGGGAGCGGGCGGTTTCATTTATCCTCAAAATGGACATCGCGGTAACGGTAATGGTTGGATGCTAATTTTGCGCAACGCGACTGGCGAAAACCACATCTAAAGCAAAACGGCTGTACGATTTCATACATGCATGTATGTACTAAATACAACATGGAACGATCTGAAAGCAACTCGCGGAAATATGCACTAATGGTTGGCCAAGCTTGGCTGGCGACGGGCGCCGTGGTCGTGCTGTCTTACTCGCTGGGGTTTGCCCAAAGCGCGATTCCTGGACTGACCACCCTGCCCTCGGCGGAGCAGGTGATCCAGCGAGCGCAGGACCCCTACAGCGGGTCCATACCGCAGGGCAAGGCGACCCCTGAAATCATCGACCTGACCATCGAAGACGCGCTCGACCGGGGCCTGAAGTACAACTTGGGGCTGTATTTGAGCGAGCGTGCGACCGAGCAAAGCCGCGCGTCTCACCTGCGGGCCCTCAGTGACTTGATGCCCGTGGTCAACGGATCGTTCGCCGAAGAGGTGGAGAAGCTCAATCTGAAGGCCCTGGGGCTGAACGGTTCGCTCATTCCCGGAATTCCCACCGCCGTCGGTCCCTTCGGGATTACTGACCTGCGTGCTACCGGGTCTTGGGACCCGTTAGATCTGCACTACATCGATAATGTTCGTGCGGCAACGCAGAATGTGAAGGCCGCGCAATTCAGCTATAAAGATGCACGGGACACGGTGGTGCTTGCGGTGGGAGCAAATTACCTGCTCACGATCGCCAACGAGTCCCGCGTGGCCGCAGCCGAGGCGGAACTGAACGCGGCCCAGGCCCTCTACCAATTGGCGGAAGACCAGGAGACGGCAGGGATCACTCCGAACATCGACACCCTGCGCGCGCGTGTGCAATTGCAAACCCAACAGTCGGTGCTGATCCAGGCACAAAATGATCTGGAAAAGCAGCGCATCGCGCTGGCTCGCGTCATTGGACTGCCGGTACGGCAGCGGTTTCGTCTCCTCAATCGTGTGCCCTACCGCCCCTTGCCCGAAGCCGAGATGGAGAACGCTTACGAACGGGCCTTGCAAACGCGTCCCGACTACCAGGCCGCATTAGCTTCCTTGCGGGCAGCGCAGTATAGCCGCCAGTCAGCCTGGAAGCAGCGACTGCCCTCGGTTGGGTTTGAGGGAGAATATGGTGTGCTAGGCACCACGCCTGACTCGATGTCGCCAAACTGGACGTGGGCGGGCACGCTGAAGATCCCAATCTTTCAAGGCGGCAAAGTCGAGGCAGACGTGCAGCAGGCCGATGCCGTCCTCAAGCAACGGCAGGCGCAAGTAGACAACCTGAGAGGAAGTATCGAGCAGGACATTCAGGACGCGCTGCTGGATCTCAAAGCCGCCGCGGAACAGGTCGACGTCGCCAAGACCGGACTCGATTATGCGCGGCAAACGCTGGAGCAGTCGCAAGACCGCTTCGGCGCCGGCGTGACCAACAACGTGGAAGTGGTGCAGGCGCAGCAGCAACTGGCGTCGGCCAACGATCAATTCATCGCCAGCCTCTACGCGCATAACATCGCCAAGGTGCTTCTGGCCCGCGCCATCGGCAACGCCGAGCAGGCGGTGAAACTATATTTGTCCGAGCCCGGCAGCACGCTGCCGGCGAACCCGGCAGCGCCGCCGGGAGGCACGGGTTCTCCAGCTCCGGCTCCGACTCCGGTGCCGGGAACGGTCCCTACCGCTCCGCCAACTTCGACCGGAGTGATGGGAGAGGTTCGGGTGGTTGTGCCGGACCTGCAAACTTTGAATTCAGGAGCCATGGCTCCGGCTTCCATGCCGCCGGGCCCAGAGAGCGCCAACGTTCCGGCTTCTGCGATTTCCCACAAATAATCGTTGATAGGTGAAGAACAGATGAGTCCGACGACAACCGAGCCTAACGATCTTGAGCGTTCCGACCTGCCGACCGAGAACCACGAGGAACATCGTGAGGCGGAGCTTCGCCATCCGGTCGAGGACCGCCGCGGCTTCTTTCAGAAGCATCCTGCCGCCAAGCCCATTGTTTTCCTGGTAGCGATTGTTGCAGTTCTGCTGGTGGGATGGTTCTGGTGGGAAAGCCGGCAATGGGAGGACACCGACGATGCCGAGATTGATGGACACATCTATCCCATCAGTGCTCGGGTGAGCGGGCAGGTGGTCAAGGTGAACTTTGATGATGGCCAGTTAGTGCACAAGGGCGACGTGCTGGTGGTGATTGATCCTACCGACTATGCGGTGGCGTTGGAGCGTGCCCGGGCCGACTATCAGGATTTGCAGGCGCAGGCCTTGGCGGCCCAATACGGCGTGCCGGTTTCGAGCGTGGGTTCGTTCAGCCAGATTCGCTCGGCCAGCGCCGATATGAGTTCTGCCCAGGCTGGAGTGGCGGCGGCGCAGAAAGAGGCGGAAGCGGCGCAGTCGCAGATCGTCGAGGCCGAAGCCGATGCGAAGAAGCTGAACACCGATGTGGAACGGTATCGGCAACTGCTAGGCAAGCGTGAAATCTCGCAGCAGCAGTTCGATGCGGCGATCGCTGCGGCGACCGCTGCTAATGCAACGGTACAGGCGCGACAGGCGTCGCTGCTGGCCGCCGAGGCCCAAGTGAAAATGGCCCAATCGCGGATCGATCAAGCTAACGCAGAACTTAAGAACGCCCAGGCCACGCCCAACACGGTACGGGCCACCCAGGCCAAAGCGCAGTCCGCCGACGCCCAAGCCCTACGTTCCAAGGCAGCTCTCGATCAGGCGCAACTCAATCTGTCCTATACCACCATCGCAGCTCCGGTTGACGGCATTGTGGGTAAGCGTTCGGTCCAAGTCGGATCAAACGTTGCCGTGGGGCAAGATCTGATGGCGATCGTGCCCCTGCGCGACGTTTGGGTCACCGCCAACTTCAAGGAGACGCAGCTGGCGCATATGCGCCCGGGAATGCCGGTCAGGGTCAAGGTCGATACTTATAGTGGGCGAAAATGGGATGGGCATGTCACCAACATCGGCGGCGCGACGGGTGCCATCTATAGTCTCCTACCCCCCGAAAATGCCACCGGCAATTACGTAAAAGTAGTACAACGCATCCCGGTCCGTATCGACTTCGATGGTAACGACAAGGCTGACTTCAACAAGGATGGCCTTCTACGCCCAGGCATGTCGGTTGAGCCTGACGTCAACATCAGTAAGCGCTAGTTGACCGGAGCGCACGAAGAAAGTCATTCAGAATCACTTGAGGAAGGTACAATTAAAGCATTGTTGTTAAACGACTTAATTTAAGTACGGCGGAGGTATCGTCCGGTGAACCATTATCGACAAAGGGGCGTGTCGCGATTAGCCGTCGCAAGCCCTTTTAGGCAAGAACGGAGGGGTTGGGGTGTATACTGCTCACCATCTGGGATGCCAAGAATGGAAATCCTGGCTGAAATTTTGGATTAGCATCGCCTCTACGATCATTCAGCCGGGAAGCTGGGGAGCGACTCTGATGCCGGCAAAATTCCTTATCTTGATCTTGCTGACAACCGCATTTTTGATCGTTTGTCCGATGGTGTCTTACGCTCAATCCTGCACAGTCGACAATCAAGTCGCCTGCGAAAAAATGCTTAGCTCGAGCCCGTGCATGCATTACATGTGCGCCCCCGGTCCCGCCGTAGACAAAATGAAGAAACCGACCGCCGGGGGGTCTGCCGCCGCACATGGCGACGGAGCGCAACACGAGGGACCTCCAGTAGGCCAACTGTACCATTGCGTGGAGGTTCAGCGAGACGTCGGTGACACGTGCTTTGACGCCGGGGCATGCATCCCTCGAGGGACCTGTGACGCGAACGGAATCTGCAGCGGTCCTCAGATACAGTGCAATGCCACCAGCAGCGCAACGGCCGACGGCGTTCGATGCTCATGTTTGGGCCTCCAGTGCATTGCAGTTTGCAATGAAAACAGCAGTTGCCCGAATGTTTACAAGACCAATCCTTCGATCTTGGACCCTACGAAAGCCTGTAGCGTCGCTCCTGGCAGCCCGCCACCGTTTGTACCGGCACAGTAGAGGAGAGCGCTAGAGAAGGTCTGATTAAGCCAGGTGGGAGTGCCTCAGGGGCTAAAACCCAGGCTTTATAACGGACATTTGCGGACGGCCTATAGCCGCCGCTGCGCGGCTGGTTTGATAAATTTTCCAGTCCTTTGTTCCACTGCAAAATTTCTGCCGCAGGCGCGACACAGTCTCTCCAGGCCGAAGGGCGGATCTGCTCTAAAAGTCTGGTTTGTGGTTGACAGAAGCATTTCGGCGGCATCCCTGGCCCGCCGCCGCTCTAACTATATCGCGGCACTCACGCCAGTATCCAGGCGATGTCCAACAAAAGGCGCAGAAACTTCACAAGCTTTTCTTCGGTAGGGTAGATTTTCGTTATGAATTCGGTCAAATCCTGTAATACTCTTGTTAATTGAAGTCGCTCCCCGGACCATGAATTTCAATGTTCTGCCCAACCTCGTTGCTTTGGCCATCTTAGTCGCAGTGTTTCGGGCCATCCTGCGTCAGGGAACCGCCGACCGGCTGCATCTGTGGCTGGCTGGTTGGATCCTTGTGCTGGCGCATTTCGCTGCCCAGTTTCTGGATGCGGGGCACGGCGTATGGAGCCAGATCGCCACCGCCATCAGTCTTGACGCGTTGATATTGGCCAGCATAGCTTTCCTGATCTCAGTATCGGCAATTGTCGGTTCCGACAGCCGTCGCAGAGTTCTGCTGGCATCCGCGATCGCCGTCCCGGCACTTGCCTACGCCAACGCGGTGATCTGGGAGGTGACGGCTCCAAGCTTTTATTACTGCCTGATTGCGTTGGGGCTGACAGCTACTTCCCTACTCTTCTGCCGCTACTATGGGCGAGTTACACTTTATGCGGCGAGCGTGCTGGCGGGGAGTTTCACCATTGCCGGTGCAATCGCGTGGGCTGTTGCCCGCGGAACTCCCGGCCTGGGCATCAGCTATAACTTGGCGGGGCTGAATTTTCTTGTTGCCCTGCAGTATTGGCGCCGTTACCGGCGCGGCAGCGCTGGAGTGCTGACGGCGGTTGGCGGCTTCGTGCTGTGGGGGGCCGTCTTCCCTACCGGAATCCTGCTGGCGGCTTTTGCCCCGTCCCTCAAAGTCGACTCCGAAGTGTGGAACATTCCGAAGTACCTGGTGGCAGTCGGAATGATTCTCACCCTGCTGGAAGATCAAATCGCCACCAGCAAACATCTGGCCTATCACGACGCATTGACCGGATTGCCGAACCGCCGGCTTCTGGAAGACCGCCTTGAGCAAGCCCTGGTTCACGCCGAGCGCACCGGCAACAAAGTGGCCGTACTTCAGCTGGATCTCGACCACTTCAAGGAAGTGAACGATACCTTTGGGCACCATATTGGTGATCTAGCTTTGCAAGAAATCGTTCGCCGGCTGGCCAGCCGAATGCGGGCCTCCGACACATTGGCTCGCTCGGGCGGTGACGAGTTCACCGTGGTTAGCACGGTCGACGATTCAGCCGGAGCCGAAGTTCTGGTAGCGGACCTCGCCTCCGCCCTGGCCGCTCCCGTCACCGTTGAGGGTACCCGTTTGCAAACCGGCCTCAGTATCGGCATGGCCCTCTATCCCGACGATGGCCGCAATCCCGACGAGCTGCACGCCGCCGCCGATGAAGCGATGTACGTGGCCAAACGGGCTACCCGTGGCTCGGCCCCGGCCACCGCGATGACCCAAGCTTCGCTCTAGGGAGCTGGCAAAGAACGTCCCAACCCAGGGCCGGAGCGCTGATTTCCGGCCTTCTCGCCTGGAGCAACCGGCCAGCGCAATGTGGTACGTTTAATTGCCGCCGGAGGAGGTCCATGAAGGGATGTAAAGCGGGAGTTCTCCTGCTGGTGTGGAGCTTGGCGCAGAGCTTGATTTGTAGCCCGGCAACCGTCGCGCAAACTGCCCCCTTTGCCCGACAACTTTATGGAACGTGGTACACCTATCCCCTGGGAAATCAGGCTACGGATTCCGTCCGCCACGAATTCCGTCACAATTCAGAAACCGGCAAGGACGAGATAATCGTTAGCCACATCTGCCAGGGTGACGATATCGCGGTCATCGCCAGGGTGACGACGCCCATCGAGGTGTCGGAAAACACCATCAAGATATTGCAGAGCGCCGCTGGCTCGGAGAAAGAGACCGGCGGTTCCGACTGCCAGGCGAGCATCGATTCGGCGGTTTGGGGCTATGTCATTTCCAGCAACGGAGATCGAATCTCGATCACCAATCCAGGCGGCGTTCCCTCTACCTTCCAATTGGCCCGCCAAGATGTGGCGGATGACGCAACCCTGCCGGTCAGTGTGTATGGCATCTGGCTGCTGCCGGTGCATCAGGAACACGGCAATACGGTCCAGATCAAACTGATTTTCTACGAGAGTGCGAGCCCGGGTCGGGGAAATCTCCGTCAGATATCGACCTGCTCCAAAGCGAACGATAGCGTCCTGTCGCAGGTCGATTCGACATTTAAAATCAACAAGGACCAAATCACTATCTTGGAGGCGGCTTCTCATGCGGTGCGCAATGGTCCTATCAGTTGTCTAGCAACGATTGCTGCCGGCACATTGCACTATGTAGTTTCTCCGGAGGGTGGGACGATGGTCCTGTCAAAGCCCGGCGCGTCGCCGATTACTCTCACCCGTGAGCGCTAACCCAGGGTACAGAATTCCTGGTGCCTCGACGGGGTGGGTGGCGCTAGACTGGCGTCTGGGGAGGTCACGCCGTTGCCTGGTCCGATTTGCCGCTGGCGGACGTGGGAAATATGATTCGAAGTGGACTGTGCAGGGACGGCGGAAGCCCCCCGCATTTCCGCAATTCGGTAACCGATACATTCCTCGCCGGGATGGCGAAATTGGCAGANNCCGAAAGGGTTGTGGGGGTTCGAGTCCCCCTCTCGGCACCACCTAACTTAGTGTTGTTTACTGCCTTATCGTTGTGTTTTGTTCCGCGGCGTATCTGTTTGAAGACTGCTACTGGTCCCTCAATGTGACCCATCACGGGTATGGTTGAGATTGTTCCCGGATGGAGCCGGGGAGACTGCTGGCAGGGCATTCGTTATCTGCAGAAGACCACCGAGCTGGCGGCTGATGCGGAGCGCAAATCTATCTTGGCAAAGTGAAAAACGTAGTCATCAATCCAATCTTCCAGCCGAAGAGTAAGAGGCCGGTGCCTGGCCGCATTGGGTATGAGTTCCTATTCGCCCCCTCTTGCAAGAGATCGCCAGGAGGCTTCTCGGGCAATCAGGTTAAAGCCCAGATCGATGCGCGGATCTTGCGAAGCCGGAGCCGGTAGACGCTTGAGGGTCTGCGCGGTGTCCAAGGCGTCGCGGAATTGCGTGGCCTCGCGCTGGGCTCGCGCTAGCCTCAGCCCGTACTCAAGGTTGTCGGGAAAGAAGACGAACAGTGCGCTGTACGCGGTGATCGCTTCTTTCCATTGGCGCGCGGCTTGGTGATACCGCCCTTCGATCAGCAGCCGCTGTTCACGGCCCAGCTTCCCCGACAATTCATACGATGTCTTGGCCTCCTGCTCAGCCCGCTCGTCGTAACCCAGCGTGAGCCATGCCTCGGCCAGAGCGGAATGCGCCAAGGCGAATTGCGGATCGGCTTTCACCGCCTGCTCCAGCAGGTCGCGCGCTCCCAGGGCGTCGAAGTTGTGCAACTTGTCGATGCCCTCCGCGTAGAGCCGCAACGCGGTTAGATCGGAGGTCATGGAAGATTTTCCCTTCGCCAGTTCGGCGGCGGTCGCCGACTCGACGCCGAGGTCCTGCCGCACCTCCGCGCCCATGCGCGCGATTAGGTCGAACAGACCCGCGGCATTGCGGCAGCGATGGGGCATATCCGAATGGCCCATTGGTATTCGACGCTAACGGGAATCTTTACGGAACGGCATCGGCCGGTGGCAATACTGGCGGAAATTGTCCCGCCGCCGGCTGCGGTGTTGTCTTCGAGATAACACCCAACTAAATTGCCGACATTCCGCAGGGCCGACATGCTGCCTTGATGTCGGCCTTTTTTGTTATTAGAGCATGGCGGTTCGTCGTCAAGAACGGGGAAACTGTGGACATTCAGACAGCCTTACAAGATCGCGACGCGATTCTGCAAGCTCTCGCAAGGTTGTGTAATAAGCGGTGCGCCGCCTGTGCTAAAGTCCGCTAACATAGCAAGTGTTGTGTGGGGATGGGGACCCGCTAGTAGATTGCAGGGGAGCGCGGTCCCGTCCGCAGACGGGAGATCGTATTGTGATCAACTTCGCGGGTGGAAAACAGTTTGACGCTTATGCTCAACTCCAAGTCAAGACCTGGCGGCCGCAGAGAAGGGTCATCTCCCTGTTGCTTGTTCTTCTACTGCCTACGGCGCTAGGCGCTAGGTTAACGCCGACAGCGGGGGCGGGCCTAAATGCATCTATGCCGCCAAGCGGCACGGGGACGCCGAGCGTCATCGTGTTTTCACCCAGCGCGGTGATGCTGAATAATCCAGCCAACCCGGGCGCGCCCGGCGCACCCACTACGTTCACCGTCAACCTGACCGCCTATGATTCCAACGGCAACGTATTGCCACCGACAACGGCCAATCCGCTGCACGTCAACGTCTATGGCGCACCCAAGGGCGTGATTACCCCGGTCGAAACTGAACTTACCTCGGGGACAGCGGTGCAATTCACTTACAACGGAGGGTATTTTCCCAACAACATGGAAGTTGCCTCCTGGATCAACGAGCCCTCGGTGGGAGCAGCGCTGGGAACAACCTTATTTGTACAGCAGAACCGGCCGGCGTGTACCGGATCCAACAACTTCGATCTGGCCATGGTCTCCACCGTACCTGACGCGATAAGGGTGAAAGCAGTAGTGGGCGCGGACAATCCCCAGGGTGGGGACTTCAAGATTTTTACCATCGATACCGGATCGCTGGGAGTGCTGGTGACCAAGCAGAGTCTGGTGATAGGTCCCAACGTCCATGGTCCCGGGGCCGCGGGACAGAAGTTCTATGACAGCAGCGGCTACATTTTCACCGGTAATTACTACCTGGCGCCAGTCAGCGTGGAACTAAGCGATGGTACTTACGTGCAGACCAATCCTATTCTGGTGCTGGCAATCGATGGCGTGCATTGCGACATTTCGTACACGCAATGTAAGAAACCAACCCACGCCGACCTTCACTACCTTGGCGTGGGCTTCGATCGCAACAGTACGACAACCGACGACCTGTTCGATTCACCCTCGGAAAATGCCTTCCTACAGCTCACCGATCCGCCAAACGTCACTTACATCAATCAGGGATACATTCTGTCCACCGTGGGCGTGACGCTGGGTATAACGGCAGCCAATTCGAGCGGCTTCAACTTGCTTCAGCTCGACACCAATAGCGATGGCGTTCCCGGCGATTGGAATGCCATCCCCGGTTGTTACGGGTTCCCGAAGCTTCCAGGCAGTCCGCAATTTTGCGGAAATCTGCTGCTCGACGTGGGCATAGATCAGATGTATATCGACGCACCATCTGACGAATGGCCCCCGCTGGCCGACGGCTCGCAGCACCTCGTCCCCGATAAAGTCCGGATGAATATTCAGGCTGGCTTACCGGGTCAGCCACCAGTAATGAGTTACGGTTTTAAGGCGGTGCAGCCCCCGGAACAGCCCACGGGACCGACCCCAACCTACGTCAAGTGGGAGAACAAACCCACTATATTCGTCAACACCGGCCGCCGGGCATTGTTTAAGTTCAACTACCTCTACTCGGGCCAATGCGGCGAGGCTGGTTTCCAACCGGTCACAAATTGAAGTGGCGAGAGAAACCGTCGTGGAACAAGACTATAAGGTTGCCAGGCGCCGCCAGCCTCAGGAGCGCACCTGAGCGAGGATGGAGTGGACGACGTTGAGAGTGTGCTGCGAGGAGAGGATTTCTTTGAGCTTGTCTTTGAATTCGCTCTCGGAGGTCAGCTGCGTGGTAGTGTTCAGATGCCTGAGGATGAGTGGATAGAAGTTGATGCCGTGGGAAACCTGGAAGAGTTCGAAGGTATAGTTGAGCGTAGGAGCAACAATATAGAAATAATGGACGAACAGGCTTCCGGAAGTCTGAGTGACGACCTCGCCGGTTACCAGCTGCTTAGTCTTTTCGCCCAACAGTGCCGCTTGTTCTTTAAGGATGGTAACCGGCGTAATTAGGTTGGCGTCGGCGATGTTCTCGGGCCAAAGATCGTCAGGGTTGGACATGAAGCCTCCAGAAATTCTTCTCTTGCACTGGGGAGCCGCAGGTCCCTCGACTCCGCTGCGCTCCGCTCGGGATGACAAAACAAATTAGTCCGACCATCAGAAATTCAGTTCCAGCAGCACCGGCAGATGGTCAGAGGCCATCGTCTTGTCGGGCCGGCCGTCGTCTTCGAGCAGCGAATAACCGTGCACCTCAGTAAGGATGCGGACGTGCTCATGGGCAAAGCCGTCCAGCAGATCGGGGCGCAGCAGCACCTGGTCAAAGATGTTCCAAAAATAACAAACCGGCTCGCCATTTTCGAAGTAGAAAGTTCCGCCGCTGTTGCCGCTATCGCCCAGATGACTCCACATAGGATTGTAGAAGAACTTGTATTTCTGCTTTTGCACGGTGCGGGTGAGGCGGGCGGCGACGCGGCGGTCCATGACGGCGTGCAGACCTCCGCGGGCAGCGACCATGCCGCTCTCGAAAGGATTCATGTTGAGATCGCCCAGCAGTATGGTGCGCTGATGGCCCTCGCGCCGCTCGACTTCGTCGATCATGGCGGCCAGGTGCACCGACTCGAAGACCTGGTCGGCGTCGGAATAGTTTAGTTTGCTGGGCAGATGGGCGGCGGCGACCAGGATGGGCTGGCGCGCGGGCAGTTGGAGGCGGCGAATGGAGATGCGATGGCTCTCGAACAGCGGGGTGAGGAAGCGCGCGTTGAAACGGGTGAAGAAGACGAGGTGGCCGCAGTTGCCGGGCGCGTAGTGGTAGTCGGAGGAGTCGGCGTTGAGCTGTTCCAGCAGTTGCGCCGGCGGGATACGGCACTCGGCGAGGATGAGGACGTCGGCATCCTCCTGACGGGCGAGGTTGTGGACGAAGCCGGGAATCTCGCGCTTGTTCAGATTCCAGAAGAGGAAGCGAGGCATAGAAAACCAGTAGTCAGTAGTCGGTGGTCAGTGGTGCGTTGTCAGTCTATACCTAGCTTGGATTGGACTCGTTGGGTGCTTCGGTTAGCGTCCGTCTTTTGGACGCTAACCGGGGCAGGGGAGAGTTCGGTCTGACCCATCACTTCAGACCGCGCGACAGTCACCCAGGTTAGCCCAAAGGAGGGGCGAACCCTTCGACAAGCTCAGGGCAGGCTCTGGGACACCAAGGCTGGGATTTATGTGGCTCGCTCGTGATTCAAGGCCAGGAGGCGCTGCAGGATTTCCGAATCGGTCAAGGTCGCGGGCCACCCATAGGCGGCCGCGACGGCTTCGTCGAGTTTGCGATGGGCATCGGCTAGCCATGCGGGCCGAGCGTTGTAGAGCTTGGTAAGCGTGCGGTCGACGAGTTCCTTTTGGGACGCGCCGGGCGGATTCAGCCAGGCGTCGCGCTTCTCGACTAACTCTTTTGCCGCCGCCGCGATGGCCTGCACGCGTGGGTCGTTGACAGGCTGCTTGCCCGGTGGCCACGGGAAGGGGAACGTCTCGAAGGTACTCTGGGGCGTATACCGGCAGCCGCTCTCGGAATCACGAACCTGCGTTGCGAGCCGTCGCGTCCAAACTTCGTGGGTTGAGGACTGCAGTACTCCCAGGTAATAGTCGTCGCGAATGCAAAAACAACGATTGCATGGTCGACAAGTACGTTGCGATCCAGCCAGACAAAGACGCGGTGCTTCGACACTACGGGTGTCGCAAGATACCGATCTTGCGTCGCCAGAATTTTTCTGTATTTAGGTGACGGACGTGCGTGAAGCCACCACTTCTCACGCTGAATCTTTTCTCTGTGATGCTCACGTTTTGGATAGACTACCTCCCTCACGTACTCAAACGGAGCTTCATAAAGTGCAGCTTCCGCAGCGCTCATGTTCTCCCCAAAATCGATAACCCACGAGACTCTGTCGTGCTGCAGAAGCTGCTTGCCGTTGATGCTTCGTTTCACGACATTATGGGACGGTTTGCCGAACGGATTGGGGGCACTCAGGAGCTCCTGCGCCACTTCATGGGTCACATCGAACTCGCCCTTTTGTTGTGACCCGTATGCCCACATCTTTCGATTTTCCAAAAGGGGCAGCGCGGTAGTCGCATCCATATCACTCGTTAGGTCAGAGTTAATGCTCGGAACAGGCTTGTCATCAAGCATACGATGAAGGTCCGAACCGTTATCAAATCCAACGATCGATACATGTACGTTGGCACCGTCCAATACCCAGTCGTGGTCACTCCAAGCCATGAAAATGTCGCCGGTTTCCTTTATCTTCTCTAAGACCCTTCTATTGACGCCGCCCCTGATTCCCTGTGTGGCAAGAAGGCCGACCCTTTTTGCGCTTCCGTTTTCCAGCATCTTCCGTGCTTTCTCGAACCAGTAGCACACGAGATCGGAAAAACCAGAAAGGCGCCCTGAATATAACCTCATCAGATCATCGACATAAGAGTCTCCGAGTTCTTGTCGAATTTTGTTTCCGCCTACGTAGGGCGGATTGCCGATGATGAAGTCGGCCTCTGGCCATCCCGGTTCGACCGGCTTTCCCTTGTTGTCGAACTCAAGTATGGCGTCGCGGTGTTGAATGTTAGTCAGGTGCCTCAGAATGGGCTCGGTGGGCATGCCCATGCCGTTTTCCTTGAGCCATTGCAAGTAGCCGATCCACACCACCACCGAAGCGAGCTCATGGGCATAGGCGTTGATTTCGATTCCATAGAGCTGTGAGGGGTTCACCTGCTGCGGAAGAAAAGTGGGCAGGCCGTGCTGCGCGCTGAAAACCTGCGCTTCCTTCCACAGGTCGAGCATGCGCTTGAGGGCAAGGTATAAAAAATTTCCACTGCCACAGGCCGCGTCTAAAACCCGCACTTTCGACAGTTCTTCGACCCAGGCGATCAGCTTCTCCTGCATCTGATTTCGCAGCTTGTTATAGGCCGGGCCCTTCGTCTGTTTCTGGGCGGCCTCATCCATCGCCGTAACCTCGGCTTTCACCTCAGCCCAGCGATTCTTCAGCGGCTCCATCAACACGGGTTCGATGATGAGGAGTATGTCGTGCTTGCTGGTGTAGTGCGCGCCCAGTTGCGAGCGCTTGCTGGGATCGAAGCTGCGCTCAAACAGCGTGCCGAAGATGGCCGGTTCCACGTAGGACCAGTCGAGCGTTGCCGTCGCGCCGAGAATGGTCAGGTCGGAAGCCGAGAGTTCGATGATATCGTCATCAGCGAAGAGACCGCCATTAAACCAGCTAACGTCGTAGACGCCGAAGATATCTCCCTTGGCCATGGCCGCGAACAATTGACGCAGCTTGCGATTGAAGTTGGCGGGGCGGCCTTTGTCGATCTCCAACATCTTGCGAAAGAGGTGATCGGGCAGCAAGTCGATGCTGTCAGCGAAGAGGCAGAACAGCAGGCGCATGAGGAAGTGGGCCGCCTTCTCGGGCGCTGTCTTGCGAACCTCCAGATTGACTGCCAGCTTGGCAAACTCGGCGGCGGCCTTTTCGGTGACCCGCGCGGAGGATGCGTCGGGGCGGAGTTGCTCGGGGTCGTCGAACACGGCGCGCAAAACTTCCAATGCGCGCAGCGCGGAATTCGCGAGCGGCGCCTCCGAGAGCAGGTCGTCGAGCGAAAACCGGTATACCTGCGGGCGCGAGCCGGTGAAGTTGGTGTGAACCTCGAAATTCTCGAAATCGCAGACTACGAGAAGCGGGGGGCTTTCCAGATCGTCACGGTAGTCTTGAAGCTGGAGATAGGCCTCGCGCAGGTCCTTGTGCTTGCCCTTATATTCCCACCCGAAATAATTGCGCTTCCAAACGTCGGCGAAACCCTTGCCGCCACGAGTGCGGGAGACGTGCTTCTCGAAAGTGAAACTCTCGCCGGTAAGATCGGCGGTTGCAGGATGAGGATGGCCAAGGACCTCGCACAGATCGTTGAAGTGAGTTTGTGCGCCAGAGCGTTCCGATAGCGAACTGGATTTCCAGCGTTCAACGAATTCCGGCAGGGACAGTGGCATGAGTGACGGGCCGCGGTTGAAGAGCGATTGTTACAGAGGAGTGTGGGCTCCGCAAGTAGCGGACGGAGAGCAGACGTGACGAATCGGGTGAGACACCATAGTGTCGCCGGCTGAAGCCGGCTCGGGGTTTCTATTCTGGGCTTACCCAGGACTTCGTCCTGGGCTAACTTCGACTCCGCCCTGACGGGCTCTGTCCTTGTGGTTATCTAGGGATGCTGCGCTGGTGAGGATGGGCTCCGGTGCGCCGCGACATGAACCAGTTGTCAGTGGCCGGTAACCGCAGATCCTTCGACTCGGACGCGCTCTGTTCGGCGCGTCCTCGCTCAGGATGACAAGAGGCAGTGGTCGGTTGGCGGTTGTCAGTGGTCAGAAAGAGCAGATCCCTCGCTGCGCTCGTGCTGACAAGTCATAAGGGGGTGCGGACGCGGGGCTCAAGCCCCGCTCTAACTTACTCCCGTAGTAACGCGGCGCTGAAGCGCCGCTCTACTTAGTTACTCGTCACGCCAGAGTAGAATTTCGGCTACGATGCTGAGATCGGCTGCCCACTGTTCAAGAAAATGGAAGGGCCTATCCCTCGGCGGCGAGAAGCCGTCTCGGGATGACAAAGTAAGGGACTTGGACGGCGCCGCTAAAGCTGCGCCCTTTCAAATCATCAGGTGGGCTCGACTTACAACTGATAAGGAAAATCTGATCAAGTCACGGCGAGGTCCCTCAGCGGCTAAAGCCGAATTGACTTTGCGGCGATTACGGACGGCCTTCAAGGCCGTCCCCTTCGAGAAGCCGGGCTTAATCAGAGCTTCCATAAGTGACAACCGGCAACTGACAACTGATTTCACATGGCTGAACATTCTGTCATCTTCAAAGAACTGTCGTATGTGTTCATCGCCGCCATTTTCGGCGGGGCGCTGGCGTGGCGGCTGCGGCAACCGCTCATTCTGGGATACGTGCTGGCGGGCATCGCCATCAGTCCGTTTACGCCGGGGCCGGCGGTGCGCGAGGCGCACACCTTTCAGATTGTCGCGGAGGTCGGCGTCGTATTCCTGATGTTCTCGATTGGGCTGGAGTTCTCCATCAGCGAACTGATGGAGGTGAAATGGATGTCGCTGCTGGGCGCGCCGCTGGGGGTGGTGCTGCTGTCACTGATGGGCGCGGGCGTAGGCGCGCTGCTGGGATGGGGCGCGATGTGCGGGCTGGTGGCGGGCATGATTATTTCTGTCGCCAGTACGATGGTGCTGTCGCGCCTGCTGATCGACAGCGGGCAACTGCAGTCGACGCATGGCAAGATCATGATCGGCATCACGCTGGTGGAGGACCTGGTGGTGGTGGTGCTGACCATCCTGATGCCGGTGCTGGTGAGCTTGACGCCGCATCATCTGCTGGGCGTGGGGATGGCGCTGGGCAAGGCGGCGCTGATTCTCGTCCCCGTTGGATTTCTGGCGGTGTACCTGGTGCCGCGCGGGCTGAAGGTGGTGGCGCGGTCGCAGAATCAAGAGCTGTTTCTGCTGGTCATCCTGGCGATTTGTCTGGGCACGGCGGCGCTAACCGAAGCGGTTGGACTGTCGCTGGCACTGGGCGGGTTCGCGGCTGGGCTGATTGTCAGCGCGTCGGAGTATGCGCATCGCGCGTTGGAACAAATAATGACGCTGCGCGACGCGTTCGTGGCGCTGTTCTTCGTGACGGTGGGGACGCTGATTAATCCGCGAGCGGTGCTGAGTAACCCGGGAATGCTGTTGGCGATTTTGGCGATGGTGGTGGTGGGCAAGTTTGTGGTGTGGACGGCGGTGGTGAAACTGTTTGGGTATCGGCTGAAGACGGCGGTGCTGGTGGGCACGGGGCTGACGCAGATTGGGGAGTTCTCGTTTGTGCTGGTGCAGGTGGCGCACGCTAATGGGCTGGTGCCCGACGAGTTTTATTACGCGACTCTGGCGGCGTCGCTGCTATCGATATTGCTGAATGCGAGCCTGGTGCGGTCGGTGCCGAAGTGGGTGGGGCGGACGGCAGGATGAGGACGGGATGCGAGGCTGGGCGAGGCCGTGGCGGGCGGACGACGGGAGGAGCGTGGGATAACCGCGCGGATACCCCCAAGGGTTTGCTGTTGAATCAGATAGAGCGAAACTCTAAACTTGTAGTTGCTCTGGTGGTATGGCTGCTGACCCCCTCCTCTCAACTTTAGAATTCCCATTTCGGGACTATCTGCTGTAAGCCTGGTGCAATATAATGTGGTTTCCACAGATGGGGTCCCAAATATAGTGTTTTACATCTTGACCCCTCTTGCGTTTCAGACGTAAAGTTGGCTAGGTCTGGACGGTAAACCAGGCTTGTCAGGTCTAATTTTGGATTGAAACGCCACGAGGGCATTCTCCATATCTAAATGCCTTGGACTTCGCTAACGCATCCCCGGGCTGGCGCGTTGAAGGAGTAAAGTCTTGCTCAAACTGAAGAAGCTACAAATCCTCGGCTTCAAGTCGTTTTGTGACCGCACCGACCTCCGCTTTCAGGGCGAAGGCATCGCTGCGATCGTCGGTCCCAACGGCTGTGGCAAGTCCAACATTTCCGACGCCATCTCTTGGGTGCTGGGCGAGCAATCGGCGCGACTGTTGCGCGGCGTCAACATGCAGGACGTCATCTTCGCCGGCACGCGCGATCGCAAACCCACCGGCATGGCCGAGGTGTCGCTCACCCTCGTCGATCCCGAAGTTTATGGCGACGTTGCCGAACCCGAGATCGACATCCAAGACGAAATGTCCGACGACTGGGACGAGTCCGCGCTCCGCGCTGCCAATGCCGACAATGCCGAACGCTACTCCGAGCAAGTCCGTCCCGGCCAGACCGACGACGACGCTCCGGCAACCATCGCTTCCACTAACGCCGCCGATGCGACTGCGACCATACCTTCGACCGACACAGCCGACTCGACGGCGACCGAATCATCCCCTGACGCCGCTGCACAAACTGCTCCGCTGCAGGTCGTCCTCAAGATTCGCCGCCGCAAATTCAAGCGTACCTTCAAGGCCGGAGAGATCCAGATCACGCGTCGCCTTTTCCGTTCCGGCGAAAGCGAATATCTGCTGAACGGCAAGCTCTGCCGTCTGCGCGACATTCAAGACATCTTCATGGGCACCGGCCTCGGTCCCGAGTCCTACGCCATCATCGAGCAGGGGCGCATCGGCCAGATCCTCAGCAGCAAGCCGACCGACCGCCGCGCCATCATTGAAGAGGCCGCCGGCATCACCAAATACAAATCGCGCAAGCGGCTGGCCGAGGCGCGGTTGGAAGACGCCAAGCTCAACCTGGCCCGCATCAACGACATCTTCGACGAAGTTACCCGCCAGATGAATTCGCTGAAGCGCCAGGCGTCGAAGGCCGAGCGCTATGCCAAGCTCCGCGACGAGATGCGCGAGAAGCTGCGCATCGTGCTGGCCAGCAAGTTCGCGCAATTCGATGCCGAAGCGTCGTCGCTCGATCGGCAACTCACCGACGTAGCCGGCGAGATCCACGACCAGAGCGATGCCGTGCAGCAGATGGAAGCCGAGCACGGCGATCGCACCCAGCGCGGCTATGCCATCGAGCGCGAAGGCCAGGAGAATCGCGAGAAGCTCAACACTCTCGCCTTAGACTTGGATCGCGCCGCCGCTCGCCGTCGCACCAACCAAGAGCGCTGCGCCGAACTCGACGCCCGCTCCGCCGGAGCGCAGGCTGAGATCGCCAACACTCAGGAGCAGGCAACTCGTCTTCAGCAGGAGCTGGAGACCGACCGTGCCACGCTCGAGACGGCCAATGCTGATGTGGCCAACGCGCAGCAGGAATTGCAGCAGCGCCAACAGGAAGCGGCAGCCACTGCGGCGTCGCTCATCGAAGTCGAGCGCCGGCAGGAACAGCGTCGTGACACCATTCTTCAAACCGTGTCCGCAGCCTCCGCCGTGCGCAACCGCATCACCCAGGCCGAGGAGCGCATCGTTGCGCTTGATCGCGAATCGCAGCGTCTGCGCGACGACACCTCCGCCGCTCAGCAACAACTGGAAAGCTTCGGCGGACAGCGCGGTCAACTTGGTTTGGAGTTTGAAACCGCGTCGCAGCGTGTCAATGCTCTGACCTCGCAGATCGCCGACACGCGTCAAAAGCTTGACCAGAAGCGCGCCGCCGAAACTGAATCCAAGCGTCATCTCGACTCCCTGCGTGGCGAATATGCCAGCCTCATGGGCAAGCGTGGTTCGCTCGACGCCGTCATCACCGAGCACGGCTACGCTACCGAGTCAGTGCGCAAACTCTTCACCTCGGGCGCCCTGCAAGGTGGCCGTGCTCCCGCCGGCGTGCTGGCCGACTTTCTTGAAGTCGACGATCGCTACGAACATGTGGTCGATGATTTCCTGCGCGACGAGTTGAACTATATCGTGGTGAAGTCGTGGGATGCTGCCGACGAAGGTCTGCGCCTGCTGCGCACCGACGTCGATGGCCGCGCCACATTCCTCGTTCATCCCGAAGATTCGCAGGCAAAGTTTTCCTTCGACTTCAACGAGTCGATGCATCACGTCACTCACGGCGATACCGTGGTTCCGCTCAAGAACTGCATTCGTGTCCTCGACGGATTCGGCAAGTCGCTGGAAGTGATTTTGCCTAAGCTTGGCAACGGCTACATTGTTCCCGATCCCGAAGTCGGCCGCGGCCTGGCGCTGGAAAATCCCGACGCCTTCTTCCTCTCGCAATCGGGCGAGTGCTTCCACAACGTGACCGTCACCGGCGGCAAGCAGCGCTGCCAGGGACCGTTCTCCATGAAGCGCGAGCTGCGCGACGTCCTGTTGCAGATGGGCGAACTCGAACGCGCCATCGGCGAAAAAGAAATTGGCATCGCCGCGCTGGCTCGCGAGATCGCCGAACTGACCGGGCTGTTGCAGCGCCTCGAAGACGAGAAGCGCGAATCCGAGCGGCAGGCCATGACCTCCGAGCACACCCTGCGTCAGCTCGAAAGCGAGATGACACGGGTGCGCCAAAGGCTCTCCACCTATGAGCAGGAACTGCGGCGTGTCGCCGAAGAACGCAGCGAGCGTGAAAGTTTCATCACCTCGCAGCTCGCCGAACTGTTTCACTACGAAGAGCAGCAGCGCTCGCTCGAAGCCGAAATGCAGGAGGCGCAGAGCAGCCTGGAGTCGCTACGCCAGCGTCGTGACGAAGCGGCACACCTCGCCAGCGAGGTTCGCGCCAACGTCGCCACCCTCGAAGAGCGCCGCCGCGGCGCCATGCTCGCCGTGCAGCGCATCGAAGCCATGCTGTCGGAAGTGTCAGCGCACCTTGCCAAACTGAAGGCGCAGCTCGAATCCGCCGCCGCCGAGAAACAGCAGCGCGAAGCGGAGAATGTTCGTCTGGCGGAACAAGTCGTGGAATGGACTGCCGAGCGCGAAGTTGCGCAGACTCGCGATCGGGAGCTGCAAGACGAACTGCAGACCGTTCGCGTGCGAATTGTTGAGTTGGAAGAAGCGTTGAAGTCCGCGCGCGAAGCCCTCGACGCTGCCCGCGATCGCCGTGGCGAATTGTCCGCTGCGCAGGCCCGCGTGCAGTCCGACGTTCAGCACATGTCAGAGACTTGCGTGCAGGAACTAGGTCTGCAACGCGAAGAGCTGATGGCCGACGGTTCCCTGCCCCGGGTCGCCGGCGAAGAACTCGTCAACCAAGATAACGCCTATCGCGACATGCGTACCCGCCTGGAGAACATGGGTCCGGTGAATATGATGGCGTTGGAGGAATATAAGGAGACTGCTCAGCGCCACGAATTCCTGGAAACCCAGCGGCAGGACCTTCTTCAATCCATCGAGAACACCCAGAACACCATCAAGGAGATCGACACCATCTCGCGGCAGAAGTTTGAAGAGGCGTTCAACATCATCAACGAAAACTTTGGCCGCACCTTTAGCAAGCTTTTCGGCGGCGGCCAGGGCTTCATGCGGCTCACCGACCTGGAAAACTCCATGGAGAGCGGCATCGACGTAGTCGCCTCGCCGCCCGGCAAGAAGCTGCAAAATGTGCTGCTACTCTCCGGCGGCGAGAAGGCACTCACCGCGCTGGCCTTGCTGGTTGGCATCTTCCAGTATCAGCCCAGCCCGTTCTGCATTCTCGACGAGGTGGACGCCCCGCTCGACGAAGCCAACGTCGGCCGCTTCACCGAACTGGTGCGCGAGATGAGCGTGCAGACCCAGTTCATCATCATCACCCACAGCAAGAAAACCATGGGCATGGCGCCGATACTCTACGGCGTAACTATGCAAGAGCCCGGCGTCTCGAAGCTGGTGTCAGTGCGCTTCCACGAAGAAGCATCGAGGCTGGTAGGTGCCACGGCGTAAAGCGAGGGGAACGTGGCGGATAAAGAGTTGCTCTGGCAACAGTACGAGCTACACATTGGGCTCTACAAGGAGTATCTCAATCTCGCACTGAAGATGAATGCCTTCTATTACGTAGCAACTGGTGCATTCATTTCGTTTTACTTCTCAAAGCCTAACGTCCCCTGGATGAAGTACTCGCTCCTATTCCCATCTCTAATGAGTCTTGGGCTCTCGGTCTTTTTTCTCTATGGAGCGCAGCAGGCGAAGTACTCCCGCCAAGATGTGTTCAGCCTTCGCGACCAACTGGGCCTCAGGGTGGCTCCCGAATATGCTGTCCTCATTGTCTTTCTTTGGATGTCTGCGATCTTACTGATCCTTGTGGTGATCGGGCTATTGTTCATTATCTTTGGTCCGTTGCCTGGTTGAGTTGCGATGCACCCGTCCTGCGCAGCGGGACGACTCAGTTTAGCCCAGGACGAAGTCCTGGGTATGCCGACCCCCAGGACCCCTAGTCCCGGCAGGGACATTACCCGAACACAAATCGCGGATCGTATTCCATTCCGGACTTGCGCAAGAGCGTCATGAACTCTTGCTCAAAACTCCATTTTCGATGATGCTCTTGCTGATTAGAAATGTAATCGATTACCGTCTGTCGCTGTGCTTGGCTGACGCTGAATGCGCCGTATCCCTCCTGCCAGACGAACTTGTGCCCATGCTCGTGCAGCCATCTCGAACTGCTTCCCTTCAATTCCTTCATCGCCTTCGCTAAAGGAACAATCGGCGGTACGAGAAGCAAGAGATGCGCGTGATTCTTCGTGCCGCCGGCCGCAAGCATGGTGATGTTGTTGTCCCGAGCCACAACCGCCAGATAACGCCACAGCGCCTCGGGGTCCGGAATCATGTTTATGCGTTGCTTGGTGCTGAAGACGCAATGCACCAGCACGGAGGCGTGGGTGTGAGACATATCTCAACCCTACTCGATAAATTGCCAACGCATCCGTGACGCCCGACACCGCGCTGTGTGCCGTCCCTGCCGGGACTCTCTCTCACATTCCACTATCTCTCAGGACTTCGTCCTGGGCTGAACTGAGCTGTCCCGCGATGCGGGACGGACGCATCGCCACCATCAAGGCTAAACCTTGCCTGCGCCCGCCACAAAAATCCCCACCCAAACATCAAGTTCAGGTGGGGCTGGCGCTCGTTCTGACAACTGACAACTAGCAGCGGACAACTGTCCTTCACTGTCCGCCGGTCGCCATGTTTGCGGAACCGAAGCTGACGCCTGTATTGCTATGGCCAAAATCGATTTCGCTGATAGTGGCACCGCCGTTACCGTCCTGGGTCACTACCTGGTTGTGGTCGGGTACGCTACTAAGTTGCTTCACTTGTCCATTGGCCGATGCCATTTCTTTGCCGCCCTTCAAGAATTTAACTTGGGCGGTCGAGCCGGTAGTGTCGCACTTCACGGTATATTCGCCCGCCGGGAGGGTTTTCCCGTTCAGTTGCGCATCGTGATAGAGGGTGACAGTTTCCGACTTGGTGGCGGCAAAAGCGCTAAGGGACATGGTTAAGGCGAAGATAAACAGGGCGGCACGGACCAGGTTACGAGTCATTTTTCAATCTCCTTCATTTGACGTCGCTCCGGCGGCCCACGGCGAACGGGAACCACTTGCATTTCCCTCCGCCTCGCATAGAATGTTTCACCGGGGTCAAACAGCGACAGGGGACTCTCAAGCCTCCCTCAGATTGTCTCGCCTGGGCCGCCAAACCGCTGGCGAAACATTCTGTTTGACCCCTAATGGTTTCTACTGCACTCGGAGTACCAACGCACTCCTCTCCGACCTCTTCACACTTATACGTTCGACGCGCTGCAAAGGTTCACAACCTGCGAAACTTTTCGCGTCGTAAGTTTGGACGAACCATGGGGATTGATGTGAGCGTAGCTTAGGGAGACTCTGCTTAAGTCTGCTATTTGAAGGGGACGGCCTTGAAAGCCGTCGTAAGGGCCGCACAATCATTGCGGCTTTAGCCGCTGAGGGACTTCGCCATGACTTGATCAGAACGTCCTTAGTTCCATCCACAACCATTCACTTCGCATTCAAATGTTACGCGAATACCGCACGTAGAAAGCGTCCATCCCATGAATCAGTTGTGAATTTGTTTGATTACTGCGCTGCTACCTGAGTATTCCATCCCATGCGCTCGCGCAACGACTTGATGTGCGCAACATGGTGGTCGGAATGCCATGAATACATCGCTAGCATGCGGTCAAGAGTAACCACGCCGTGTTCAGGATGGTACAGTGTGCGTCCGAAATCGGACGGCTGCATACTGCGCAAGGTATCGACCCAGCGAGAGTGCAACGCGGTCAGTAGTTGGAGAGAAGTCTCTATCGGGGTCACATTGTTGTCGGGCAGCTTCGCCCACGCAGCTTCGTTATAGGGCTTGATCTGCGGCTGGTCTTCCGTAATCGCCAGCTTGAATCGGATGTAAGCGTTCATGTGGCTCTCGGGCACATGATGCACCACTTGCCGCACCGTCCAGCCTTCTGGGCGATACGGCGTGTCAAGTTGCTTCACGTCCAGATCTTGGACCGCGGCGCGCATGTTGGCCGCCAGTTTGGAAATTACGTTGATGTAGCGCACGCGGTCCTGCGCGCTTTGCTCTTCATTTTCGGGCGCGACCCAGCTAAATCTGCCGATCGGATATCGCAGGTCTGCCATCGCAATCTCCTGTTCCATTTTCATCCTATCGCAGATCAGCCGCTTGCGGACTGCAGTTCGTCAAGCCTTTCAGCGGTTCGTCACAGCGGTGATCAATTAACGCCCTCCTGCAGCAAATCAGACCGCATATCCCACCGCGCCGGTCGGGATGATAAATATTAGCAATAATTAGCAATCAATTCCTAGTCAAGGTAGTTGTTGATTGCTAGAAGCTATCTCATAACCCGGGTGGGACAGGGCACGGCTTCAGCCGCTGCCCTGTCAACGGAGTTTCTTGATTTCCGCGTCTATCTCTGTTCCCGGGAAAATTGATTGTAGGTCTTGTTCTATGCGACAGTACGTGGGCAGGTAGAGCACCTGTGCCGTGGCAAGCTGTTAGCGCAGTAATCCTCTTTTCGCCCACTTACATTATCATGTGACGTTCGACGATGGCTTTGTACTTCGCCGGGCCTGATACACATCCTCCAACCGGCGCTTGATAGTTTGATACAGAGTGGGCAGAACGGTCAAAACCAGTCTGGCAGATGTCTTAGAGGGGAAAAAACCGTGAAACGAAGACGAGAAGAAACGGTTATCCGCGTAGAGTGTGGGGTTTTCTGCGCTCGTTCACGCAACTCCCGGCGCGACTGCCTCTGGTTTTGCCGGCAGAAGCGCTAACATGACAACTCCGATCACAAGGAATACGATCACATCAGTAAAGTTCCGGTGGACGCTGTGAATCCACGCTTCCACGGTTTGAATAGCCATCACCACGCCATGGGAGATGTTCCACCAAGCTGCTAGAGCAATCATCGAGCGATGCTCAGAAGGTCTCCTTGCGGCCATGAGTAGAAAGACCCCGACCGGAATAAAAAAGCTCAGGAACATCAGTCCGCACTCGTTCTTCCGCTCCAAAAGCCAGCTGGAATGCCACAGATCCAAATATAGAAAATAAATTGGGGCAGATTCAACAGCCCCACAACTGCCGGTTTGCCCGTCATCCGGCCGCAGGCGGCAGAGAACCTCCAAATCGGCCTTTCCATGTTCGGGGTGTAGGACTACCGTGGCTGGCCCCGTCGCAGACTCCACAGTCCGCGCGCCGAGAGGATGAAGGTGAGGCCCCCGAGCCCGCCGAGCGCCCAGAGTGTCCAGACGAAGAAGAAGCCGCCGGTGGACTTGGCGATCTCGCCATAATGTGCCCCCCTCATGTGCATGACGGGCGTGGCTGCCGCGAACAACCCGACGAGCAGCATGATGGCGTACCCCGATCTTCGTTCGGCGAGCACCAGCGTCCCGTACAGCAACACCACGAGAACGGCCAACGCAATGTTTGAGGGCTCGGCCTTCGATATCCCACGGACGATGTCGTCCGTAATGTGAAGCGTCAGCAAGAGGATCGAGAGCAGAGACGCGATGGTTAACATCATGTTTTCTTTCATTGGATATTCTCCGTTGTTAGATTTGTGTGTGCCTCTCAGTGAGGCACATGACGCACAGCCCCACGATCACCAGGACGATCTGTGTCAGGAGTTCTCTTTTCACATTGACCTCATTTGAGCGAATTCTGTTGCGAGCGCGGCAGCGGCTCACGCAGAGGATTCACAAACTAGCACGCAGGACAGGAATGCGGGGTGCCTCAGGTCTCGCGATTTTCGAGACCTGGGATTGTCATGGAGCTTGTCAGCCGAAGCCGTTTTCACACGTGCATATCGTACTCCCCCGGGTTTCGAACACCGCGAAACCCGGGGCACCCGCTGATCCATCCGCGTGGAGATACTCAAACCACAGTCAAACTGTCGTGATCAGGCGTTATCGTAAACCGATCCGAGCCGGGCCGATCACTTACGAAATGGCGATTTTACGTCAGTTATTCTTCAACTCAGCCGCCGCTTTGCTGCTCCACGGGCATTCTGACCATGTTTCATCAGTGTAAAACCAAACGGAGTACCAGCGAGGCTCCAGCCTAAATGCTCGTAAAACTGTGCAGGGTATCCCGGCAACTTTGCCGGGCAAAATCGCATTCGATAGAGCATCTGAGGGGTCGAAAGCGATGTAGACAGTGACGTTCGCGACGCCAGCCCATCCCGTCGCCTCCCATTCCATGTGCCTGAGTTCACCGTTGCTTGGGGCGGGCTGCGCCAATAACTCAGCTTTGAACTGCCGCGACCAAATCAGCCATCGCAGAGCAGGACGGATGACGTTCCCGCCGAGGAAAAGAAAGACAACGAATGAGAGAGCTACCGACGCAAAAGCCGTCCCGAATAACTGCACTGAATGGCTGCGTCGCTTACGGAGAAAGGCCACCAAGAGCCATAGAACACACAATATGCAAATCGCTGGGAGAACAAAGAACAGGAACAGGAAAATAGCGTAGGCGCTGTAGACCATGAGTAACAGGTCTACGATTATCATGCCTACAACTCCGCACAGGCACAGGCCCCAGTTGATGCTACCGGCTGCCTTGCCGGTTCTTTTCCGGTCACGAACCGCAATCCACAACGACGCCACGGACAACGCTATCACGGCGAAGATGATGATGAAGGCGGCTATCACGGGCACACTTTACGCTGAAATCACAAAGCTTACATAATGATTGTTGCTAACAGCGTTATCGTAACCGATCCGGCCCGAATGGGTCACTTGTGATATGGGAGGTTACGCCAATACTCACCAGGCAGCCTAATTTCGGATTGTCGATAACCCCCTCCGAACTAACTGCTGGCTTCAACTCCTGACCAGGTCCACGCCTGCCAGATGATGACCGAGGTGCATACAGTTTCGATCGTCCCGAAGAAAATGTACGATGCAAACATATGCTCGTGCCAGGCACCGCTGGCTAAAGGGTAAACGAATTGCATCGAAATGACGGCTAACGTCTCAATGGCACCCGCGATGATATTCGCCAGCCGGTTCGCCCTAAACGGAAGCAGTCGAGACGCCAGAATCAT
This sequence comes from Acidobacteriaceae bacterium, assembly GCA_003165795.1. Classification (GTDB taxonomy): domain Bacteria; phylum Acidobacteriota; class Terriglobia; order Terriglobales; family Acidobacteriaceae; genus Bog-257. Next base: position 45,880 of record PMWW01000152.1, on the reverse strand, counting down.
GGCGATGGGTATTTCCATCAAGACCGCTGCCCCCAGCAGAGCCCATGGTGGGAGATGTGGGGCTGGATCTTGCGAGCCAACAATATCGAACAGGGCAAGCACGTCCGCATACAGGTAGTTGAGTAACGCGAAGAGCCACAATTGAGACAACCGCTCCTTTGTGTCATGCATGTCAACCTCCTGCGGGATTGTATACGGTCCCGCGGCTGAATAAGTTTCAGATTTTTCGCAGAGTTCTCCCAAAGGGCGAGAGAGAAAACCCCTGGAGGACAGGTGGTCTTGCGAGTACGCGGGTCAACCGGCTCGTTGGGCAAACTGACATTGCAAAGAGATTGTGGCGTCAGTTGGCGCTATCAGCGGCTGCCCTTTCAAACGCAACGGTTGAATTTTGCCACGAACTTGGGGGACATGATGCTAGTTGCTAGTTGCTAGTTGCTAATTCCTGCCTTCTCCACTTCCAGTTCCAGTCCCTCCACTTTGCGAACTACCACTTGCTCCCCGATCCCGACCCGCGACGGGGCGTGCGCGTTCCACAGCTCGCCTTGCACAAATACCTTGCCTTCCGGATCGATGTCGGTGCGCGCCTGGCCGACCGCGCCAATCATCCCTTGCGGACCGGTGACGACTTTGTTGCGTCGGGCGCGAATGGCGATGCTCATGAGAAAAACGGTAATCGCGCCAAAGGGTACGCTAACCCCCATCGCGGTCCACAGATTCACCCGCATCTGCGGAATCGGCCCATCCACCAGCAGCAAGCCCCCCAGTGTCAGCAACACAATCCCGCCCAGGCCGAGCACTCCGTGGGTAGCAAATTTCGCCTCCAAGACAAACAACACGAAGGCCGCGATGATGAGCGTGAACGAGGCGTAGCGCGTGGGTAGCAGATTCAGGGCAAACAGCGCCAGCAGGATGAAGATGACTCCCACCACGCCCGGCACCACTGCTCCCGGATGATTGAACTCGGCGTAGAGCGCGAGTGCGCCCACCGCCAGCACCAGGAAAGCGATGTTGGGGTCGAGCAGGAAATCCAGGATCCGCTGCCGCAGCGTCATCGCCATCTCGTCTACCGAGTCGCCCACCAGATGCAGCTTCTCCTGCTTGCCGTCGAAGCGCTTCACCATCCTGCCTTCGAGTTGGCGGAACAGGTCGTCCTGGTCGCGCGCGACCACGTCGATCAGGTGCTGCTGCAACGCCTCCTGGTCGGTCCACGATTTCGACTCGCGCACCGCGCTCTCCGCCAGTTGCAGGTTACGGCCACGCGGTCCCACGAACGACCGCATGAAAGCGGCGGAGTCGTTCTCCATCTTCGCCTTCATCACGTCGTCCATCTTCTCGCCGCCCAGGATTACCGGATGGGCCGCGCCGGTGTTGGTGCCGGGCGCCATGGCCGCAATGTCTGCCGACTCCAGAATAAAGAAGCCGGCCGAGGCCGCGTTGGCTCCGCTGGGCGCCACGTAGACAATCACCGGCACCGGCGAAGCAAGAATCTTCTGGATGATTTCGCGGGTCGAGTCGACCAGTCCGCCCGGCGTGCGCAGTTCAATCAACACCGCGTCCGCATTGGTCTGGCGGGCGCGCTCGATGGCGCGATCTACATACTCCGCGCTGATGGGCTGGATGGTGTCGTCTACTTTGATCTTGACCACGCTGTTGGCAAAGGCGTTGCCGGTTGCCAGCAGCGCCAGGATGAAGCCGCAGAGCGCGATTCGAGTGCCAGTCATGTGGCCTCCTTCCGGAGGGATCTTCCGCAACTATTGTGGACCTTTTTGCTGGGCGGCGATATCGTGTTTTAGCGCCACCGCCGCCGGGTTCGCCGGGTCTAAGGCCAAGGCGCGATCAACCTCGCTGGCCGCCGACGGCATCTGGTTCTGCTTCAGGTCGAGCCGCGCCAGCACTAGCAGTCCATCGACATTGGGCTTCAGCCGCACCGAAGTTTGCGCCTCGGCGCGGGCCCCCGTCACCTCGCCCTTCTTCTCCAGAAGCATCGCCAGTTGCGCGTGGGCGGCGGCGTTGCCATAGTCGGCGCCGATCGCGCTGCGGAATTGTCCCTCCGCCTGATCTGCCCGGTTCTGGGCCAGCAGTTCCTTGCCCCGACCAAGGTAATACGCCCCGCGGGTGCGCCCGTCCGTCTTGGCCAGGCGTGCCTCATCGAAATTGTTGATCTCCATCTCCAGTTGGCGATACGAAGTCTCGTCGTAGTTGCGCTTGATACGTTCCATCGGAATGTGCGCCTGGTTCGCGGCCAGTAAGGCATTGCCCGGCGGCGCCGCATTCGGCAACGACGGTGGCGGCGGCAGCACGCCGCGATTGATCATGTCCAGCAGCGATTTGGCTTCTCCGTCGGTAGAACGCTGCTGCAATTCGTCACGCAGCTGTCGGGCCGCTCCGGCGCTGTCACCATTCTTGAACAGTGCGACTGCCAGGTTAAAGCGGTAGTCGCCGTCGTTGGGATCGGCATTGCTGGCCTTGGAGAAGTACTCCACCGCCGAAGCCCTCCGCCCGCGCCGCGCTTCCATCACGCCCAGGTTGTTGTACACCTCGGTCAGCGGCAATCGCGTGGACAAGTAGCTGAAGGCGGCAAACGCCTTGTCGAAGTTACCGCGATAGAACTCTGACATCCCGAGCAGGAAATTGGCCTCACCCGCAGCCGGATCAGTCTTGGGCACGCGGCTGAACCACACTGCCGCCGACTCATATTCGTGGTTGTCGTAGTAGGTCTTACCCAGCTGCAGCATGGCGAGGGTGTAGCTGGGATTCAGCTTCACCGCATCGTGGAAATAGTGGACCTTTTGCAGATGGCCGGTCGCCAGAACTCCGCGGATGTAGTTCTCGAACGCGTCCAGGCGGATCGGCGGCGAAGCTTTCAGGAATTGCTCGCGCGTCATCGGCGGAGGAACCGGCATTTGCTGCATCAACTGCCACGCCAACATCGTCTGCAGATCGATCAGGTTGGTCAGCGGTCCGCTGCTATTGACTGGCGGGTACAGATGCAGCTTCTTCATGTCGAGCAACTGGGCGATCGCACTGAAGGTAGTGCCGTCATAGGTATAGCTGCCCAGCACCACGTAGTCGGCGCCCATCTGCTCGGCCACGCGATAAATGGTCGCCCGCGACGGCAGCAGGTTCAACGGAATGCCGGAGTGGTCGAAGGCGTAGCTGCGATCGTCGCGGCTGATGACGTAAAGCCGCGGCGACGCCATGCGGTCGGAGAGAACTTCCGCGAAGGCTTCGCCAATCCACTCCAGGCCGGGAAGGCTCGACTGGTTCTCGAATGGCATGACCAGAAGCGTTTGCGTGCCGGGAAGCGTCTGCCCCGCCGCTGGCTGGCCCAGGCAGAGAAGGCAAAGTGCCGCCAGGAGCGGAAGAAGCGCGTGGCAAAATCGGAAACGAGGGGATTGCAAAGCAACTCGATTATAGCCGTTGCGTACTCCTTGAGGGAGCGTGCATTGGCACATTGCCGGAGCGCGCCTTTAGCAGGTTGCTGAAAAAGTCGGAGCGTTGCCTTTCTTTTGGGCGTCGCGGGCAGGCGGTCTGCAGAAGCGCCGGATAATTGCCGATGGAATTCGAGTGAGTACGAATTCGCTTCGCTCGGAGTCCCTTCCATGTTTCTTTCGACCTCTGCTAACAAAGGCTGTGGCAACCGGAGCTTACCTTTCCGGCTGGGCTTTTCTTCCGCCATCCTGCGCCGAATTTTCTTCTTCCTGGCGTGGAACCTGTGCTTTTGGCTCACCGGTTGTGGCGGCAACCCGGCGACCAAACCGCAACCGCAACCTGCATCGTCTGTGGTCGTCGTTGTTTCTCCCACTACAGCCAATGTCGTAGTGGGAGAGCCAAAGCACTTCACCGCCACTGTGACCCATACCTCGAACACGGCGGTCCGCTGGTCAGTGAAGGAGGGTGCGGCGGGAGGCACGGTAGATAGCACGGGCAATTATGCTGCAGTTGCGGCAGGCGTCTTTCACGTGATTGCGACCAGCCAGGCGGACGCGACCAAGAGCGCCACCGCAGCCGTAACGGCCACCGTCGGCGCGCCGCCCCAGTTCAGCAGCGTGGCGCCCACCACTGCCTTCGAGGCCGAGCCTTACAGCTACCAACTGGCCGCCAGCGATCCCTCAGGCGGAACGGTCAGCTTCACTCTTGCCGCGGGGCCGGCCAACGCTTCCATCTCTGGCAGTACCTTGTCGTGGACCCCGACCCACGAGCAGTCGCGGGCGGCGAATTCCTTCACCATAACCGCCAACACGACTGAAGCTGCCAGCACCACCCAAAGCTTCAGCATAACTCCGGCCGGCAACATCGACGGATTGGTGAATACCGCCTTTTACGATCGCAGCGGAACCACCACCGTCGGATTTGATCTCAGCGCCGCCGGAAGCGTTACCGCCTATGTTCCCAACGGCAGCGGAGGATTCAGCAAGATCGCCGGAACCGGCAACAGCGATGGGACCTTCACCATCGCCGGCGTGCCCGCCGGTAACTATTGGCTGGCGGTCGGCGCCTATTACTACAACTGGACCAGCCAGAGCGATCCGGTGTTGACCGGCGCCCAGATCGGCCGTCCCGACACCGTCAGCGGCCAACAGACTTTGAAATTCAACGTCATCTTGAACCATCCTCCACAAGATGGAGGTGGGGATGGCATTGCCTGGTACAGCGCCGATGCTCCGGCGAACGTCTTGTATCCGGAGGACGCTGGGGGCTCACCTTTCTTCCAGAACAACTCCCTCACCGGTCCGCTGCTGGATGCCTCGAAAGGCGACCGGGTATTCCTCAACCACCAGCAAACCACTCCGGTCGGCAACGGCTCGGCGGTGGTGATCACCGAGTCGTGGAACAGCACCTCGATCACGGAAGCTGCCGGTGGGACGACCAACGTCACCGGTTCCATGACCAATGTTCCGACCAACGCCACGGTGCGGCTGAACGTTAAGGGATCGCAGTTCTCGGCCCTCGACGCGCAGTTCGCTGGGAACGGGATCCAAGGGAGGGATTCGATTTTGAACGTAGTGGCGCAACCTTACGCCGCGCCCACCATCAGCAGTCTGGCGAACTCCTGGGATGCGGACCTGTCCTTGGGAAGCCTTGCGACTTATACCGGCGCGTGGGCAATGCTGGCCGCCTATGCAGACGCTAACGGCATCACCACCGATAGCGACCAGGGCAACCTCAACTACAGCGACCCCTTTCCGGCGGACAACTTCGCCCCCGTCTTGCGTTACAGCTACGACGTGGCGGGGCCGGCGCTAACGTATCCGACGGTCACGGTGCCGAGCGGTGGAGTCCACACGACCACCAACACCACCACCATTACCTCTTCAACCCCCAGCAGCTTGAACGGCTTGTGGTCGGTTCTTGGCGGCATCGTTACCAAGTTGGGCGGCGAGGCCGACGTCATCACCACGCCCGGAACCGGCGCCGGCGATGCCGTGGAACCTATCATTGGCCCGGTGCTTTCGCCGACGGTAGATGGGCAATCCTTCTCGAGTGGAACCGTAACCGCCAGCTTGACCCCAACCATCAGCTGGAAGGCTCCCAGCTTGGGTGCCCCGGATCGGTACGTGGTCAGCATCTTTTCTCTGAGCACCACCCTTCAAACCATACAGGTGGGCGATATCATCCTCGGCTACAACACCAACAACAACGCAAATTGCTGCACGACCTTGGTCACGACCTCGAACAGCGTCACCCTTCCGCCCGGACTGCTGCAAAACGGAAACTACTACGCGGTGGATATCGAGGCCGATTCCTTCAGCGGCGCGAACCCCAGCACTGCCACCGTCCCGCTAGGATTTGCCCATGTCAGACCGGGAGTGATCATTGCGTCGGCGCCCGGCCCGCAGATGCAACGCGCCCTGAGGAAGTGATTCGTGTGGGAAGCGGCGATAGCATTGGGCGGGGAGCCCGGGCAAGCAGCTCGCGACTCCCTACTTGCTGTTTCGGAAGTAATCTAGCGGCGGGTTTGCGCTTCCGCCTCGGCCTGCAAGGCCTGCGGCGGCACCTCGCGCAGGCGAAGACCAATCTCAAACTTAGGAGTGGTCGGACCCCGGCCCCAGCGGCTGACCTCCCAATGCGCGCGCACATACTTGGCATTCGGCACTGCGGATAAATCCAGCAACAAGGGATACTCACCCACGTAGAACTTCTGCGGCAACGACGTCACCGGCTTGGTCTCCCACGTGGCGCTATCCGCGGAGGTGTAAAGGCTGATGTCGATCGCTTCCTGTTCCACGACAGAAGTGACGGACAGCGTCAGCAAGAATACGGGGTTGGAGGCTGTACTGACATCGAGCGGTTCGCTGTCACCCTTGGCGGTGACTACGGTGTTGGCAGGTAGAAGAAGTGCGTCCAGCATGGCGAGACTATTCTATCGAAGCGGCCAGGCCGGGCCGGTGATGAGGGTCACAATGGATCGGGTAGAACGACTGGACGCTGGCGTGAAAGCCCGTTATACCCTGACGTCTACGGCCGAGGCAAGCCGTCAAAGAAATCCCGCAGCAAGGCAGCAAACTGCGCAGGCTTCTCCAGCGCCGCATAGTGTCCGGCATTGGCGATCACCTGCAGTCGGCTGGCGAGGATGTTCTGGCGCATGAGCTCCGCTTCGGCCAGAGGTACGCTGTCGTCCCCGCCTGCAATCACCAGTGTCGGCACGTTGATGGTCTGCAAGGTCGCAACCGAATCCGGACGCTCGGCCATGCCACGTTGTACGCCGGCGATGTCGTCGGCCGACATCTTCTGCATCATCCGGCGAGCAGCGTCCACCATGTCAGGCCGATGGGTTCGCGTGGCTGGTGACAGCAGCTTAGGCAGCATCTCTTCGATGAATCCCGCAGTGCCTTCACCTAGCACTTTCTCGGCGATGGCCAAACGATTGGCTTTGCTCTCGGCAGTTTCAGCGCCGGCGCGGGTGTTAGACAAGACCAGCGCCGCCACGTGCTCGCGGTGCCGCCGCCAGAACTCGAATAGAAGATAGCCGCCGATCGAAACCCCCACGAAGAACGCACGCTGAATTCGCTCCTCGCGGCACAGAAGCGCCAGGTCGTCCGCCAGCTTCTGCATGGTCGCCGGACCGTCGCCCAGTTCGGATTCGCCGTGCGCCCGCAAGTCGGGAAGGATGAGCCGGTAACCGGTGCTGAGTATCTCGGCGACCGGCGTCCAGAACGAATGGTTCAACGGGAACGGATGCAACAGCACGACGTCCGGACCGTTGCCGGTGACTTGGTAGAAGAGTTGGGCATCAGCGCTGCGCAGGGTGGGCATGACCAGGCAATTGTAGAGGCTTTCTTGGCAAGTCAAAGTGTGTGCTTTTGGTTCAATGCTTCCGAAAGCTGCATTTTCGGCATGGTTACGCTGCATTTTCGGCATGGTTACCATGAAAGTGCAATGGCTCCTAGGCTCAAGTGGGGATCCGACTGGAACTTTAGTGCAGAAATGTGCACTCGGACAAATAGGTACTGCTGCTTTAACAAAGAGTTAGCGCGGTAACACAATTGCACATGTCCGATTATCAGGCAGTCGCTCCCTTGCTTGTGGCCCCGCCGCCCTTGTGCCACTCCTTCCATCGGCGGAGTCGAGGTTTTTCGGATTGGAACGAGGCGGAGCTATGTTATGAAACTTCCACTCGTGTGTTTTCTCGTTTTGCCGCTTTTCACCCTCACGGCTTATGCTCAACTCGGATCTGCAGGATCTTTTGGGGTACTTGGTGGATCAGCGGTCACCAACACCGGCAACACGGTTATCGATGGCGACTTGGGGGTTTATCCCGGCACTTCGATCACAGGATTTCCCCCGGGGATCGTAAACGGAACCATTTACGACGGAGGTGCCGTCGCCATGCAGGCCCAGGCTGATGCCCTGACTGCCTTCAATTACTTCCAAGGCCTGTCCTCCAACGAGAACTTGAGCGGCCAGAATCTTGGCGGCCTGGAGCTTACTCCGGGGGTTTATACCTACAACTCTTCAGCCCAGTTGACCGGTACTCTCACCGTCAATTTTGAGGGACTAAGTAACCAGAACGTGATCTTCCAGATTGGTAGCACACTCACTACGGCAAGTGCCTCAATGGTGATTGGGATCAATATGGGGCAAAACGACAATGTCTATTGGGCGCTTGGGAGCTCTGGAACTCTGGGTACCACTACGGCGTTTGTGGGAACCATCATCGCCGACCAGAGTATCACTTTGAACACTGGGGCCACCATTGACTGCGGCAGAGCGCTGGCGCTCAATGGCGCGGTGACGATGGACGACAACACGATCAACAATTGCGCCAGCAGCACCACCACCGGCAATACTCCCGAGCCCGGAACTATTGCCCTGCTGGCCACCGGCGGCGCAATAGCCGCAGGCGCCAACTCCTCAAACTTTTCTTTGCTGGGATTATGGGGTGCAATCGGCGCATTTTGCCGAAAGCGGACGCGATAGCCGGCGTCCGCTGAAATTGCGGATTGCTTCGCTGTCCGCGCTCGCTCTTCGTCTAAGGTTGGCTGCTGTTCCCGCCATGGCTCAGGGTGCCACTCGTCTGACAAACACCCTGCCAACGGACCCTCGGGAAATCAGTTGAAAAGATTTTCCATGATCTCAAATCGAGCCACTTCATGAGGGTTTGGAAATGCCAAAAACTGTAACAATGTTGCTATTCGTTGCTTGCCTCCTGGTCGGTGTCTGCGCAGCCCAGACCGATCTGGTCCTTGGCCAAAGTTCCGGTAATGTCCAGTTCAGCAACCCTGCTGGAACCGTAGATATTTCCTTCGCTGGAGACGTTTGCGGGTCAAATTGCTTGAGCGGTTTCGGATACTACGGTACCACCGTGGGAAACTACGAGATTAGTCTCACAGGTACCCCCATTCTTGGCGCCCCGAGCCAAGGCGTCTATCCGGTCAATATGAACGGGTCTGCGCTGGCTTTCGATTGGTCGAGTGGTTCGTCGTTTCTAGATGGGAACATCACCTTGGATAGTGTCACAGATGGGACGCAAACGCCGCGAGTGCTTGGCAGCATGTATGTCACTGCCGCTAATCTCGGCGGCTATGTCGCCGGGTCTAACGTATCTTTGGACTTCAACGTCTACTTAGGCTCAAACCCTAGCTTGGACTACGTGGCTCAAAATCAAGGCTCCTCCACCGAGGGCTACATTTCCGCTGGCGAAATCAATCAAGGCTCGACACCTGAGCCTGGTACGTTCGTCTTGTTCGGCTCCGGAATCATGGGCTTAGGTTTAGTGATCAAACGTAAGCTGCGGCTTTGAAGTAGACGGTCGCAACCTACTGAAGAGCTTCGAACGATCGGAGCCAAGTGTGGGAGAGTGAGGAAGACCACCAGTTGCCGGGAGAAGGTGCAGGTAGGAGGGCCGAGGCCGGAAGCCTGCACCGGCAGCCGTCGAACAAAAGAGGTGTGCCGGTCGTTAGCGGAAGTGCCAGCCAGCACCGGCAGACTTACTTGCTCCTCTGGCAGCGCTGCTGACGGTCGACGTCATCACGGCCAGCATCCGGTCAATGTGGCTTTCCTCCGCGCCTCTCCTCGACGCTACCTGCGCTCTTTCCTCGGCCTTGGAGAGCGCTCTTTGCGACACCGATCCGGGTCCTCAAGCGCCTTGATAGGGTTGGGGCGTCGTCACCGGTACGACCGGAACAACTTCCGGCTCCTCGGGCATCACGATCCACGCAATGATGTAGGCCAGTATGCCACCGCCGCCGAACAGCGCGACGATCAGCCACACTACGCGGACCACGGTCACATCCAGATCGAAGTATTCGGCGAAGCCGGCGCAGACCCCGGCAATCTTGCGATTCACGCGCGAGCGCATCAGCTTGCGACGGCCAGCCACGGTACCTACTCTGCGTCCGCAGTAGGGACACAGGTTGGCGTCGTCCTGAATGACCTTTCCGCAATAGTTGCAGTACATACAGTCCTCCCACTAACAGATACGAACAGGATAAGAAAAGGTTCCCCAAGATGCAAACCCGCCCAGAACCAGCCTGGGTGGTGTCCCTTCTTGGCCGTTGAAGCAAATTCCGTGTAAGATCGCTAGCCTGTGATCGATGGCGGGTGAACACCGCTAAAAACCCATTATTTGAGAGAACAATGTCCGATACGGCTCTGGTGTCATTTCTTCCGGTCTCGAAAACTCAGGCGAATCTAACCCTGGGAGCGATGAAGGCGGTTGCAACTGCCGGCGGCCAGCTCCGTCCGGCGGACCGCGAGGCGCTGGAGGGCGCTGCCCGTCATGTCCTCTATGCCGGCTCCGGACTTGACTTCGCAAACCTGGAGTCGCCCACCAGCCAGGCGCTTGCCCAGGCCTTTCCCACGGCCGATTACCGTCGCTATATCCTGCAGCTCATCGCCGTGATGGCGTTCGTCGACGGAACCGTCGATGAAAAGAAACTGGCGGTTGCGCTGGGTTATGCCGCCGACCTCGGCGTATCCGACGATTATGTTCGCGATCTGGCCGAGACCGCGAAGGGCCACATCGACTGGGTGCGTGCCGACATGTCTCGCAACAATGCTGAAAGCATCCGGGGAATGGATCTGGGCAAGGACTTTGCCGGACAATTCCTGCCCTACGACACCAATCCCGATCCCGCTCTGGCAGCGCGTTTTCGCGCGCTCGCGGCACTTCCTTACCAAACCTTCGGCCGCGCGTTTTACCAACACTACACGCAAAGCGGTTACATTTTCCCCGGCGATCCTGGCGGACTTTCGATTCTGTTTGGCGTGCCGCATGACAGCGCTCACGTGGTCAGCGCATACAGCACCACCGTCCAGGGCGAACTTCTGGTGTCGACCTTCACCGCTGCCATGCACCACAGCGAGGGAATGTCTGGCCACATTCTTCCGGTGATCTTCAGTTGGCACATGGGAATTGTGCTGAATCCGTTGGCGGGATCGGCCAAGGGCGCCTTCGATGGCGAGAAGTTCTGGCGCGCCTGGGAACGGGGACGTATGGCGACTCTTGACACCTTCGGTCCTGACTGGGATTTTTGGGGACTGGTCGAGACTCCGCTGGACCAGATCCGTTCGACTTACCAAATTGCGGAGCTGGATGCGGCCCACGCTGCGGACGGAATGCCGGGCCCGGTACGGCCGTGGACATGAGCTGCGAAACCAGCGCCTTCGCCGGTGGCGTCGTCGGCGTTAGCGTGATCGGGCAGCGCCAGCCCACGGGCAAGACTACGGACTCTTGTACGCCTGCTTCATATAATGACGCGCCAGATCGGCCGAGCCGGTAGCCGAGTTCTCGGCAATTACGGCCTTATATTTCTCCAACGCGGTGTCGCGCTTCTGCAGCAGGTCATACATTTCGCCGGCGGCGAGAGTCGACTTCTGCTGCAGTTCACCGTCGTGACCGCTGCCGGCAGCGAGTTCGTAGGCTTCGGCAGCGCCGGCATAGTCTCGCTGGCCGCGCAGCGCTTCTCCCAGTCCATAGGCCGGCACTTCAATCCGGCACAGTGAGTAGGCGTTGTTACGGCATCCCGCCAGAACCTTGCGATAGGCGACAATCGCTTCCGGCCCATGTCCGGCGGCGTTCATCAGGTGAGCGTATTCCGCCGCTACCAGGAAATTGCGCGGGAAGTCGGTCTGCATTCCGTTGACCAGCTTCAGCGCCTCGGCGTACTTTTGCTCGCGCCGCAGAAACAGCGCCAGCACGATCTTGGCATCGTTGGCGACTTCCATATGGCCTCCCGCTACCGCCTGGCGCAAGTCGTCGAGGCCCTTCGACTTGCTGCCGCTGAGGCCTGCCACCGAAGCCGCCACCTTCGCCGGCCAACTCAGCGAGCCTACGATGTACAAGTGGGTGCCGACCACTACCTTGGCATCCACGTAGTTGGGATCCAGTTCCAGGACCCGTTCCTCGTCATGGCGGGCGGCCACGGCGCCCCGCAGCCCGGCGAACCACGCTTTTTCGACGATACCGGTATAAGTTGCTCGCAACGCGCGCGTGGCGCCGCGGGCATACAACGCGTCCACGTCATTGGGGTTCTTGTCGAGCCGCGCCTGCGACAGCGCCAGCGATTGTTCGATCAGCTGTTTGACCCGCTCGCGTACCTTGGGATCGATCGGCGCGGCTGCCTGCTTGTTCAGAAAGCTGTCGGCGGCATAAGCCTCGGTATCCAACGCTCCAATGCGCAACAACTCCTTGAAGATGACGCCCGCCAGCGTGTGGTTCACGGCGAAAGGATCGTCGGGGTGGGCCTGCTGCGCCAGCTCAAAGTCGTGGACCGACTTCTCGTACTCCAGATTGTAAAAGTGGTCGAAACCCTTGCGCGTGTTGGCGTCGTTGTCCACACGGGTGGGGACGGGCGGGCTCCCTGAATCGGCCGTGGCACTCCACCCGGGAGTTCCGAGGCCAAGCAGGCAGCAGAGGCACACAACATGCAGCAGTCGTTGGTAAGGTTTCATTGCGACCGGTTTAGGAGAAGTTTACCTGATATCCCAATCCCTCAACAGCAAGTACGAGGGTGGCAAGAACACTGAACACATCTTTACCGGCGGCGCGCGGACGATTGTCCACTTGCCTGTTCTGGTTCCAGTTGTAGCCCGGAACACGGCGGGGGCAATCCGCCACTCTTACTTGGCCAGCGAACATTTTTCGTCAGGCTGGCTCCCGGCAGCCTCGCAATGATGCGGTCATCTCCCGCGTTTGCACGCACTTACCGCAGCTCCTACTTTGGTTGCCTGCTTGCTCCGTAGAGGGCTGGAGAACGGCACATGGCTCAGAGCTCTCGGCAGGAGTATTGGCGTCCGCCTAATCGCGAGGCGGTTCGAGTGGTACAGCCAACCTCGATGGACGTCGTCTGCTCGCATTGCGGAGAAGAATATCCCTCGGGCGCCCGCTTCTGCCACATTTGCGGCAGCGATCGCGATCCCCGCCCCGTGACGCTCCCAAGGCCCATGAGCTTCGCCGACTTCATGGATATGGCAATTCTCCGTCAGCGCCTCGGTCTCTCTCTACCTTGCCTGGTGTTTTTTCTCATCGGCATCGCTTGCATGACGACGGCTGCATTGACCGGCTTCATTTATCGCGCTGATACGCGGGCAGAGTGGCAGGCGATCCAGGTGTGGCGCATCGAGTGGCTGCTGGGGGCCGCGGCGGCGCTGCTGGCGGGAATATTGCTAAAGAAAAACGAAGGCTGAAAGCGCTGGACAGTTCCTCCCTTCGACTGCTTCACATTTCTTCTGGACGTCCTCGGCTCTCACTCCTTCGACCGACGATCAGTTTGCCTTCGGATTCAATGTCTGGTTCACACGATCGGGATCGCGGGCGATGAGGGTTAGATACGCCCGCGTAGGCTGGTCCGGTTCCGCTCGACCCTGTTCCCAATCACGCAGCGTGCCGAGGGGAATGTGATAGCGGGCGGCAAATTCCTCTTGCGTCAAGTTGCAAAGCCCGGCGAATGATTTTCGCCTGCGGCGTTCGCTTCATCCGCTTGAGGTCGGTTTCGGTAAGCGGTTGTGCGTCGCGGTCCGCACGCGCGGCCCGCTCAATTGCCTCGGCGGTCATCGGCCTGGGAGGACTAGGTGTTTTGCCGCAAGTAGTCGTCTGGCTCATATTGCGTTGCTCTCCGAGCCGGAACAATGCGAATGCGCTCCTCACGCTCGGTGTAGGCTACAAACAGCACAGCCGCACCTTCCGCCATACCGATGATGACAAAACGCCGCTCACCGTAGTCTTCACGATCGTCGATGCGCTCGACCGCAAACGGGTCTTTGAACACCGTCTTCGCCAAATCGAAGCTCACGCCATGCGCCTGCAAGTTGGCCGCGGCTTTGATACCAGTAGTTCCGCCGGCCATTCACTCTTGGCCTTTCACCCCAGTCTCAGTTCCCTTGGGATAGCGACGAACTTCCGAATCGCAAACGCCCAAAGCGACTGGCTGATAGGAAAAGCGGGCCTTGACTCACACCATGTGGTTTGGCGGTCCAATTCCCTTCCCCAGCGGGTACGCCGCAAGCATTGCTCTGCGGACGTAGTCCTTCGCCGCGCGAACGGCTTGCGGCAACTCCTGGCCAAGCGCCAACTGGCAGGCTAGGGCGGTGGCGAAGGCGCAGCCCGTTCCGTGAGTTGAGCCCGACTCCAACCGCTCGCCGCGAATGATCTCCTCCTGAAATTTCCTCAACTTTCTATAACCAGCAACATCTTCCGAAGTCCCCGATCTTCCATAACTAAGGTAGTCGTTGGCTGGCCGCAGATGCCCGCCAGTAATCACAACGCCTTTGGTCCCCAAGTCGTGGAGCTTCGACGCCCAGCCCCGAAGCTGAGGCAGCGCATCCTCCCACGAGATCTCCGCCGCCAGCGGCTCAGCCCCGACCAAAATCGCCGCCTCATCGACATTTGGGGTAATGACATCGCACAGCGGCATCATCGCTCTTCGCAGAAACTCCAACCCGGCATCGTCCAGCAGAGCGGCTCCCGATGACGACCGGATCACCGGATCCAGCACCACATTCGGCAGCTTCCTCGCATCGATAAAACCGGCAACTGCAGCCGCAACTTCCACCGAACCCAGCATTCCAACCCGAACGGCGGCAATTTCCAGGTCGTCGGCCAAGGCCGCCAGCGTCCGGGAAACCAGTTCTGCCTCCACCGGCTGGACGCCGAAAACGCCCTGTGTCGACTGGACGGTCAGCGCCGTAATGCAGGTTACGGCGAAGCATCCCTGCGCCGCCGCAGTCTTGATATCGGCGGTGATCCCCGCTCCCGACGAGGGATCGTAGCCCGCAATGCTCAGGACGACCGGCGGAACAGACATGCAACGACTGTAACCCAAAGCGGCTTCGCCGGCTCCAACTCCTGACGCCCGGAACTTCATCCCTCCATTACTTTATGAACGTTCAGCCCGATTCGCGCCGGTAACCAAAGGCTGCCTTGACTTCAGCCGTTTACCACGATCTGCCTCAAATGGCAAGGACTTAGCGATGCGTCCCACCTCTGGGGGGTTGACTCCTACTTCTTGCGGTCAATAGACTTAACACATCCTGTCAGGAGGACCAACTTAAACGATGAGAGGTGTTTAATGTTACGAGTACTTAGCCCGATGGCGGCGGCATTGCTTTTCGCCACTTCGTTGGGCGCGGCACCCGGTAATAGCACACCGGAATCGCTACAAGGGACCCCAGGACAGACTCAGGAAGCTAAGCCTACCCCCACTCGGAAAGCTCAAGTAGGGACGGCCTCGTGGTACGGTCGCATCTTTCAGCATAAGAAGACTGCTAGCGGCGAACCGTACGACATGTTTCAATTTACCGCTGCGCACCGGTCATTACCGCTCGGTTCCTGGGTCAAGGTCACAGATCTAACTACTGATCGTTCGGTCGTCGTCCGCATTAACGATCGCGGACCGATTGGCCGTAACCGGATCATCGACCTGTCCTTCGGTGCGGCAAAAATGTTGGCCATGAAGGGTCTTGATCGCGTTCGCCTGGACGTTCTCCAAACCCCCGTGATGGCCGAAAATTTGGGCCCGCATTAATACTCTAATCGGTTAAACTTGGAGCTGATGCTGGCAAAAGATCGGCTGATCGTGGCGCTCGACGTTCCGGGCGCCACCCAAGCTCTCCCCATCGTCCACTCCATCGGTGAGGCCGCAACCACCTTCAAAGTCGGGAAACAGCTCTTCACCGCCGAGGGGCCGCAGCTGGTTCGTGACCTGATCGCCTCGGGACGAAAGGTGTTTCTCGACCTCAAATACCACGATATTCCCAACACCGTCGCCGCCGCCGTCAAGTCGGCTTCCGAGCTGCGCGTCACCATGCTCACCGTCCACGCCTCCGGAGGCAGCAAGATGCTGCGCGCTGCCGTCGAAGCGGCGTCGCAATCTCCTCATCCTCCGCTGGTACTGGCGGTCACCGTCTTGACCAGTCTGTCCGACGTGGACTTGCAGGAAATCGGGGTGTCCGGCAACGTGCTTACCCAGGTCCTGCGACTGGGAGCGCTGGCCCGCAGCGCCGGCTGCGGAGGCCTCGTCGCCTCGGCCAAAGAAGCTCGCGAGCTGCGCCGGGAACTCGGCGAAGGTTTCGCCATCGTCACCCCCGGAGTTCGTCCCGCCGGAACCGCCGCCGGAGACCAGGCCCGCGTCGTTACGCCGACCGACGCCATTGCGGCCGGAGCCACCCATCTGGTCGTCGGACGCCCAATCCTCGAAGCCACCGACCCCGCTAAAGCCGCAGCCGCCATCGTCGCCGAAATCGAGCGCGCCGCGGCCGCCGACTGATCCCTCCCATCCTGCCCGAGGTCGCTACCGCGACCGAGCCCGGGCCCGGCAATCTCTATGGCACGACATCGTTAGGGGACTTTGACTCCGGAACCGGGTTCGAGATCGTACCGTAACCGAGCGCCCCACCCTTGCCGCCTCGCCCTGGCGACAGGGGGTGGCGAGACTTCCGTACTCTACTGACACAGCGTCCCGTTCAGATGAAATACAGTTGGATTGTGGTTGGTTCCGCTGTAGTTCGCATTGAAGCCGATGCCGGTCAGCGTGTCACCGGCCCCGATGGTCCCGTTCCACACCGCATTGGTCAGCGCAACATTCTGCCCGGTCTGCGTGTAGTTCGAGTTCCACGACTGGATGATCTGCTGGTTCCCTGACCACGTCCAGGTCAGCGTCCAGCCATTGATCTGCGTGGTCCCGGTGTTCTTGATGGAGATGGCGCCGGTGAAGCCCGTTCCCCAATCGTTCTGATCGAGGTAGGTGATGTGGCAGCCGCTGCCCCCGCTGCCCGACTGGGTGGTGGCGCTGGCCCGGTTGGAATTGCCCGATTCGCCAATCGAATCTGCAGCTCTGACAATGTAGTAGTAGGTAGTCGAGGCCAGGAGTCCGGTGTTGGCATAGTTGGCGGCGACCACGCCGGTGGCAATGCGGGTCGCCGGCGACGGCAGGAAATTCGCCAGCCGGCTGGAATATAGGTTGTAAGTCACGGTGCATCCCGGCGGGGCCGTCACCGCGTTCCAGTTCAAGTTGATCTGGCTGGAAGAAACGGGGGTCGCCGCCAGCCCAGTGGGCGCGGGCGGTGCGGCCTGGCAATTGCCGCCGCCTCCGCTGCCGAATTGAATGCTCGCCAATAACTGCTGTTTTAGGGAACTGACGGGAGTCGAATCGTAGTTGCTGTCGAGTAGCGCGTAGCTGTCTTCGCCGTTCAGCGCCCAGTAGGTCCAGTCGAGCTGCGTGTTATTTTGCAGAAAAGTTACGATGCTCTGAAACCATTGTCCCTGCGAGCCTGGGACCGAACTTTCGATGTCGCTGCTATTGTTGGTGGTGCCAAATTCTCCTACCCAAACCGGCGCAACATTATTCAGGCTGAGATACGCCCAGAACTTCGTCCACACGGCGACCAGACTTTGATAGGTGGTGTTGCTGTTGAACCAACTCTGCTGATAGAGATTCGGCCCGTAGTCGTGGGCGGAGTACACCAGTTGGTTGGCCACGTTGAGCGTCACTGGATAGGTCTGCGCGCCTTCCAGATTTCCACCCCACCAGTCGCAGTCGTTGTTGTAGCAGTCGGTGCCTTCCACGAAAATCAGCAGGCTGGGATTCACGGCGAGCGCCGCATTGCCGCCCCGCTCGGCAGCCAGTCGCCAGTCATACGACATCAGGCCGCAGCCCCAGCACGAGCCGCCGCTCTGGTCATTGTGCGGCTCGTTGCGCAAGTCGAGACCAATCACGGTGGAGTTGTTGAGATAGCGCTGCGTCAGCGAGACCCAATCGTTGGTCCACGCGCTTTCGGGATACTGCGTGGTGTACCACAAACCGTTGCCTTCGGCGCCGTTGCCCGCCTCGGAACGATGATTGTCGAGAATAATTCGCAAGCCAATCTGCCCCGCATAAGCAACGATCTTGTCGAGGATTTGCAGCGAGTTCAGCCCCTCCAGATCGGTATTGATCGGCCCGCTCGCATTGTGATAACTGATGTTGGTCGGAATGATCGGCGTCTCCACCATCTGGTTGGAGAGCGGCATACGGATGACGTTGTACCCGTTGCTCTGAATGGCATTCAGGATGTAGTGATAGTCTTGGGCCCACAGTCCGTGTACCACTTCGTCGGTGGTCTCGAAGCCGTACCAGTTGATCCCGGCGACGCGCACCACGTGACCGTTCGCATCCAGAATCCGGTTTCCGCTAGTGTGCCAGTAACCGGTTCCCTGCCCATAGGCCGGGCCCGTCATCAGTCCCACGACGACCGCCAACACTACCCATCCGGCACAAGACAAGGACTTTCGTAAAGTGCTTTGCTGCATACCGGCAATCTCCTTTTGATGATGACTAGGCCTCAGTCGCTGCGCTAGACAGACCTCGAGGCCCGACTGCAAATCACTGCATGAACACTTCGAGGCTCGATGGGGAGTTCGTGGTAAAGCGGGCCGATGGCCGTCTCGGCGAAATCCAAACAGCTCAGTTCGCCGCGACAAAAAGCCATAAGTGAGTGTGCACGTTTCAGACCAGTTCTGAGGAACCTCTGAATATGGCAACGTTCCGCTAGAGTCCGGCCTTCAGGCGCCGGGCGTCTGAGCATTCATGAATATTCCGGGTGCAGCCTCGGCAACGCAGAATCCGCGCTTTTTCAGGGCCTTCCTAAACTTTGCCGGATCAGCCCAATAAAGCGCTGGCGGCAATCTACTGGATTCGAGGGAAACGCCTCTGCTGCGCAGTTCTTACCTGGTCCGGCAAAAATTACCTTCCATCCGGCGCCGGCTGCGCGCACCGGAAAAGCCTCCTATAGCCATGTCCTACGCTGTGGGATTAAACAGCCGGATGATCCAGAATGCCACCATGGCAACCACGGCCGATGCCGGAATGGTGACCACCCAAGCCCATACGATCCGCCGCGCCACTCCCCAGCGCACGGCCGAAATCCGGTTGGTCGTACCTACACCGATAATCGCTCCCGTGATCGTGTGGGTGGTGCTGACCGGAATCCCCGCCAACGCGGTGCCGAACAGCGTAATTGCTCCGGCAGCCTCCGCGCAGAATCCGCCTACCGGCTTCAGCTTGGTAATTTTCGATCCCATGGTGTGCACGATGCGCCACCCGCCAGAATACGTACCCAGCGCGATTGCGGCGTTGGCCGCCAGAATAATTGGCCAGTGCCAGCGTCCCCAGTTGGCGGCAAAATCGCGCGGACTCATCACCCCTGCCGTATACAGCGCGCCCGCCACAATACCCATCGTCTTTTGCGCGTCATTGCCGCCATGTCCCAGGCTGTAGAACGCCGCCGAAACCAGCTGCAGTTTGCGGAATAGCTTGTCCACCTGGCGCGGCGATCTGTGCTGGAAGATCCACGAGATGGCGACCATGAAGCCGAAGCCCAGAACGAAACCCATCACCGGCGCCACCACAATAAAGATCAGCGTCTTGGTCCACCCGCTGGCAATGATGACTGCCGGCGCGCTGCGCCAACCGTGCAAGATCGTGGCGCGGGCCATCGCCGCTCCGGCATAGCCTCCGATCAGCGCATGCGAGGACGACGTCGGCAGCCCCAGCAGCCAGGTCACAAGGTCCCAGACGATCGCTCCCAGCAGTCCCGCCAGCACCACGTACTGGGTGACGATATCGAGTTGGATCATTCCCTGGCCAATCATCTTGGCCACCGCCGTGCCCAGAATGAACGCCGCCAGGAAGTTGAATGCAGCGGCCCAAACCACCGCCAATCGCGGCGACAGAACGCGCGTCGAAACTACGGTCGCGATACTGTTGGCGGCATCGTGAAATCCGTTCAGAAAGTCAAAAGCCAGCGCGGTCGCAACCGTGATGATGAGCAGGATCAGTCCGGTGCTCACGAGTACACATCCTGGGGTGGATTGGCGATCGAATGCACCGTAGCACCTCAACCGTTCTTTAGAACGACGGTCTCCAGTACGTTAGCGACGTCTTCGGCCTTGTCGCTGGCGGTCTCCAGAATCTCCAACAGCTCCTTCAGCTTGATCAGCGTGATCGGATCGTAATCGCCGTCGAACAACCGCCCAATCGCCTCCCGGCTCACCTGATCAGCCTCGTTCTCCAGCCGGTTTACTTCCACACAGTGTTCCAGCAGCTTGCCGTCTTTGTTAAGCAGCGCCACCGCTTTGCCCAGTTCTTCCGTCTGCTTCAGAACGATACCTGCCAACACCTTGGCCGACGGCGACGGCGTCACGATCTTATACGTGAGCAAGCGGTCGCTGGCCCCGTTGATGAAATCCAGCACGTCGTCCAGCGACGACGTCAGCAGGTGGATGTCTTCGCGATCGAATGGCGTTATAAACGTCTGGTTCAGTTTGATTAGGATGCGGTGAGTCATGTCGTCGCCGTGGTGCTCGATCTGTTTGATCTTCTCCACCGCGGCCGGCATCTTTTCGTAGTCGTAGTCGTGCAGCAGGTCCGACAAGACCTTTGCACCCTTAATAACATTGTCCGCGACCTCTGCGAACATGTCGAAGAACTTGGTCTCACGCGGGATCAGGCGCACGATCAACGGCTCCGTTGGCAGTCTGTGTTGTCGGGAGATCCATGGAATGTGAATGTACGATTAAGCGATTGTTGCAATTGTGTGAAACAGGTAACTATCGCACGCCGCCCCAATGAGGGTCAAACCAAACCACGTAAAACGCCGATGGCATGGCGAGGAAACAGCAACCTCTGACCGCCCTACAACCTCATCGACAACCTTGCGCCTGCTGCCGGGCCGCATGAATCCGGAACAATTCGCCAACGATTGACTCGTATACCTCATTGTGGGATACCGCTTCAGCCCGGAGGCTCTCGCCCCCGGCCCTTTCTAGCAGGCTGCTGAAAAGGCGGCTTCTCGGGGATTGGAAGGGGCGCACCTTCAGTCGCGCCGTAATAGGTCCTTTAGTTTGCCATTCCGAGGTGGCTCCAGCCGCCGAGGAATCTGCTTGTCAGACTTTTTCAGCAACCTGCTAGGTCCTGCAACGTTCGCCTTCGGCTCCAGCTGTGACCGGCGAAGGACCTTGCGCGTCAGGCCGGTCAACGGCATTCGCTCCCACTGCCTGCGGGTCAACCATCGACCGTCAGTTTCGAAAATGTGCAACTCATCGGGAGAAACGGCAAAGACGGAAACCTGATAATCGGTATCGGTAATGGAATGCCGCAGCCGCGCCCATGGCCCGTCTCCCTTAACCTGGCTGGGAAGGACGGCCGGCAGTTCCCACATGCCCGCCATCAGCGAGGCGTCAGCCGGACGCTGCACAAAGAGTATTGCCGAGTTCTTTCGCGCCAGGACGTAACCCAGTTGCTTGCGCTTTCGGGGAGACTGCGGGCGTGCCGCCTCCGCGCCCCGAGATTGGCAAAACCCATGCACCGGGCACAAGAGACACTGCGGCGCTCGCGGCGTGCAGACGGTCGCGCCCAGTTCCATCATGGCCTGATTGAAATCTCCGGGCCGCTCTGGCTCCAGCAGGGCCTCGGCTTTTGTCCAGACGGCTTCCCTGCCCATTGGCAGGCCAAGCAGGCGTTCGACCACGCGCGCCACGTTGCCGTCCACCACGGCAACCGCCTCGCCAAATGCAATGCTGGCGATCGCAGCAGCGGTGTACCGGCCAATCCCCGCAAGTTCGGCCCACGCCTCCGCGGTTCGCGGAAAATTGCCACCTTGCTCGCGCGCTATCACCTTCGCCGCTCGATGCATTCGCCGTGCCCGCTGGTAATAACCCAGACCGCTCCAAATTGCCAACACAGATGTTTCGCGAGCGGCAGCCAGCGACTCGACTGTGGGAAATCTGTTCATGAAGCGGGCATAGTGGTCGAGCACGGCAACCACTCGCGTCTGTTGCAGCATGATCTCGGAGACCCACACGCGATAGGGATCGCGGTCGCGGCGCCATGGCAGGTCGCGACCATGCTGGTCGTACCAGCTAAGCAAAGCTGTTCTGAAGCGGCGGAGGTTTGCCGAATTAAGAGGAAGCGCGCGCCTGTCCATGCAGATGCGATTCTAAATGGCCGCCCATATACCGGGCGTCAACCAACTTCAGCCAGCGGCCCAGCGTCTCCGGCGATTCTACTGACCGGGATCAGGCGGTGGCTCGGGAGCACCATGGCGCCGCAGCAGTTGCGCCAGGTTTTGCGAAAACGCGGAGCGCGGCAGCACCATGTCGCACCCGGCTTCTTGCGCCTTCATCTTCAACTCACCCTGAACGTGCGAGACAAAGGCAATGATGTTGGTGGCCTTCTTCAGTTTCGCTTTCAGCTTCGGAATCATGCTCAACGGCTTGGCCGCAACATTGTTCAGATCGAAGATGATGAGCGACGGCTTTTCTTCGCCGTTCTGACCCATTTTCTCCTGCAGCTCCTTTTGGGTCTTGACGAACTCCACTTTCACGTTCATCTTGCGCGCCGTTTCCTGGATCTTGGCCAGAAAGAACAGGTCATCGACGAATGCAAAGATGCGCGCCGGCGCGTCCGAAGCTACGGGCAAAGGCTCCGGTTCCGGAGGCGCAAACTCCTTGCCCTGCGGCTGGTTGATGCGGCCGCCCCGGCTCGGCTTGTGCGTGTTGCCATTGTTGTTGCCCTGGGCGGCACGATAGCTGTGGTCCATGGGGGCGCTGTAGACGCCGCCGCCCAGTACGCTTGGCCCGCCGGAACGTTGTCCGGGCTTGCGGCCGTGCGGACGGTTCTTGCCCGCCCCGGGACGATATTGTCCCGATTGTTGAGGTGCTGCCCCGTGCACGACGGGTCCACGGCGGCCGCGCCGCCGTCTGCGTCCTTTCCCTCCGGAAGCTCCGGAAGGAGGGTTCGATCCTTGGTTCATGCTTCTCTCTATACAGGTTCACCCGCAGATTGCAGGATCCCACATTTGTGAACCGCTTATTTTTGGCCGCGCAGTCTGCGAACTTAGCAGTGTATCTGGCGTGGCTGCGGTTGGATACTTCGCTGTAATCGAATCAGTTGCGTCCGTCTGGCACCCAAGAAAAATCGGCGCGAGGAAAGCCTGCACGGAAGTGCGGCGATTGGAGGACGCTTTTATCCTACCCGCTTCCTGGCTCGGAACGCAAGCGCAAAAGCTGTCTTTGCTTAGGATGCATCCTCTTGCCAAATGGGTGTGATTAATTTTCCAGTCGATCCGGATGACCATGCGCCGTTCGGATGTGAACAAAGCCACGATCTGGCTTACTTCTGATGTTTCGCTTCTCTGGCGAATTGTGACCTCGCGAATCCGCCTTAAGCCGCCATCTTGAGAACCGCCTGCAACGCGTCCCAGGCAAGCTGGGCGGCGTGTCCCGAGGCAGGTGGCAGGCTTCCAACCGCGCGCACGATGTCATCCTTGCCAATCTCGCGGGCCTCTTGTACGGACTTGCCCTCGGCCAACTGGGTCATCGCCGAAGCGCACGCCATGGCGGGCACGCAGCCCTTGGCGCGAAATCGAATCTCCCCAATTCGGCCTTTTTCAATCCTGGCGGTCAGCTCAAGAATATCGCCGCAAGCCGGATTCTCGATTTGTACCTGAATGTCCGCCCCAGGTAGCTCGCCTGAATTGCGAGGATGTTCGAAGTGGTCGAGGAGTTCCGGAGAATACATGGCCGGTAACTAACATCATAGCTTACCGCGACCCAGCCAGATGCGCCCGCTTCCCCACTCCGTATAATCGAAAAGACATGGACCCCACAAATTACATTCTTCAACGCGTGGTCTCTCTGCAGCCGAGCGCCACCGTCGCGCTGCGCGACTTGGGCCTGCTCGATCGCCTCGTGGCCTGCACCAAGTATTGCGTGGATGTTTGTCCGGAAGTCGCCGCTGGCTCGCGCGTGATCGTCGCCGACTCCTGGACGGCGCAAGCCGAGCAGATTCTCGCAGTGCGTCCCGATCTGGTGCTCGCCTCGGTGCCCTATCAATCGAGCGCGGTCGCAGAAATCCTGAAGGCCGGAGTGAGATTTCTCGGCCTCACCCCTCGCTCGCTGGCCGACATCTACCTGGACATCGCCGCAATTGCCGGGATCATGAACGCCCCGGAAAAGGGCGAGATGGTCATCGCAGGAATGCGAAACCGCATCGAAGAGGCTCGACAACGAACCGTTGCTGGACCCAAGCTTAAGGTGTTCTGCGAAGAATGGGGAAACCCCATCATTGCCTCGGAGCTCTGGGTTGCAGAACTGGTGCAAGCCGCGGGAGGCGAGTTCATCGGCGAGCCCGGCAAACCCATGACCGCGGAAGCCATCGCCGCGCAGCACCCCGATGTAATTCTTGCTGCCTGGTGCGGAGCCGGCGATCGCATTCCGTTGGAAAAAATTGTGGAGCAGCGCGGGTGGACTGAGCTTGCGGCGGTGCGCAACGGTCGCCTGTTTTGCATCACCGACCAGTTGTTGAACACCCCGGCGACCACCCTGATCGGCGGGTTGGACGCCATTGCCTGGGCGCTTCATCCGGAACAGTCCCAGCGTCCCCCGGGAATCCGTCAACTTCAAGTCCGGTGAACGCCGCCGGCTTGTGATAAAAAGGGACTCCAATGCCCACCAGTCAACAAGAGCTTGCCCAGGAACTCACGGTTCTAGCCAATGCCGCCGCAAGTGTGGAAGATCTGATGAGCGTTATGGTAGGGCGGCTTAAGGAGCGGATGCTCTACTTCGATTGGGTCGGCTTTTACATGATCGAAAAAGGTGGTATCGGCGAAGATCCCGTCCTGGTTCTTGGACCCTATGTGGGCGCGATCACGCCACACACGCGGATACCGCTGAATCAAGGCATCTGTGGCGCTGCCGCCTCGTCAGGCCATACCGTTATCGTCGATGACGTTAACGCCGACCCGCGTTATCTAGCATGTTCGATCGCAACCAAGTCAGAAATCGTAGTCCCAATATTTGTGAAGGGCGAGGTTGTCGGCGAACTCGACGTTGACAGTCACACCCCTGGGGCGTTCACCGCGGACGACCGTCAGCTAGTGGAACATTGCGCTCGGCTGGTCGGCATTTATCTGGAGAAAACAACATGACGCCCGGGCTTGACGATGGTCGGACGGAGCAGCTCCGATGATCAAGCAAGTGGTTGCCGCTCTAATGGTGCGAGGCGAAGAAATCCTGTGCTGCCAGCGGACGGAGTATCAGGCGCTACCGCTGAAGTGGGAATTTCCCGGCGGAAAGATTGAGCCGGGAGAAGATCCGCCTCAGGCCCTGCAACGCGAACTCGACGAGGAGCTTGGAATCCGCGCCCAGATTGGTTCCAAAGTCGCTCAACTGCAACACCGCTATCAAAATGGCAATGCCGTGGAGCTGCACTTCTTCATCGTGGAACAGTATGAGGGAGAACTGCAGAACCGTATCTTCCGCGAGATTCGTTGGGTGCCCCGGCGCGAACTGCCCACCCTTGATTTCCTTGATGCCGATCGCACGCTGGTGCAGCGGATTGCCGACGGCAAACTGCTCTAGCTTCGAATTCTCGACGGTTTGAAAGGGCACAGCTTTAGCTGTGCCGCAAAAGCCCTTTAGTTGTTATTCTCGCGGGCTTCAGCCCGCGAGGAATGCCAAACTGCTCTAGCTCCCGCCACGACCGGTCGCAAACCAGGCAATGGTTAATCCAATCATGATGATGGTGGTTGCCCACGCGATAAAGTTGAACCATGTCCCGTTCACATATTTGCCCATCAGTTCGCTCTTGTTGATCAGCAGCAACATGAAGATCAACACAAAGGGCAGAACAATTCCGTTCACCACCTGGGAAAGAACGATGATTTTCACCAGCGGAATGTTGGGTAGCAAGATGACGCCGCCGCCGGCGATGAGCAGCAGGGTGTAGAGCCAGTAGAAAACCTTGGCCTCGCCGAACTTGCGCCCCACGCCCGACTCGAAGCCCAGACCTTCACATACCGTGTACGCCGTCGAGATCGGCAGGATGGAGGCAGCGAACAAGGAAGCATTAAACAGTCCCGCAGCGAAAAGGATGTAGGCATATTCCCCCGCCAGAGGACGCAGTGCCTGAGCCGCATCGGCGCCATCGCGGATCTGGCGGATGCCGTGAGCATAGAGTGTCGCCGCGCAAGCCACCACGATGAACCACGCCACGACGTCGGTAAACAAGCAACCCAGGATCACATCCCACCGCGAAGCCCCGTACTCGCGCGACGTAATCCCTTTTTCCACGATGGAAGATTGCAGGTAGAACTGCATCCAGGGCGCAATCGTGGTTCCCACCACCGCAATCACCATGTAGATGTAAGACGAATCGCGGAACGCAGCGCTGTGCGGCGGCTTGAACGTTGCGACGAACGCCTCTCTCCAACTGGGCCCGGCCAGCACGCCGGCAATAATGTAGGCAAAGTAAAAGAACGACGCCACCAGGAAGACCTTTTCCACGCTTTTGTACGTGCCCTTCACCACCAATAACCACACGATCAGGGCGGCTGCCGGCACGCTGATGTAGCGCGAAATGTGGAACAGCTCCAGGCTGCTGGCCACCCCAGCGAACTCTGAAACCACGTTGCCGAAGTTGGTGATCACCAGCCCCAGCATCATGAAAAACGTGATCCGCAGGCCGTATTCCTCGCGAATGAGGTCACTAAGCCCTTTGCCGGTGACCGCGCCCATGCGCGCCGACATTTCCTGCACCACGACCAGCGCGACGGTCATCGGGATCATGACCCAGAGCAGCAGGTACCCGAACTGCGCTCCGGCGGCGGAGTACGTATAGATGCCGCCCGCGTCATTGTCCACATTCGCCGTGATGAATCCTGGGCCGATGACGGCCAGGAACATCAGCAGACGAATTCGCCAAACTCTAGTGCGTCGTGAATCGGGCATGGTACTGAGGGCTTACGGTGAGATGCGAAGAACACCCAGAATAAACGCATGTTGGAAAATGCGCCAATCGGAATGCGATGCTTTCCCGAAGCTTAAGTCCTTCAGCCAAGAGCGCTAGAGCGAAAGAACGCTAAGACCAGGAATCTTTCGGAAATCGCGGACATTGACGGTCAGTACCGAGTACCCGTGCAGGAGAGCGGTCGCTCCTATTAACAAATCACTAAAGGGGACAGTTATCCCACGTGCTTGTTGTTCGCCGTCAATCTTACCTGCTAACAGCGCCGTTTCTTGTGTAAAGGCATACACTTCGACATTGACGAGAAGCTCGTGGATGAACAATTCGCGGCGAGCGCGGATCTCGGGCGTCTGCGCACGATAGATGCCATGCACGAGTTCTGTCAGACCGATGGCGGACAACACGGCTTCCTGATCGCCGGTTGCAGCGAAAATCAGCTTGAGGAGCTTGGCGACGTTATCACCTCGGCGCTCCGAGGCAATAGCAACACTTGAATCCAGGACTATTCCCATGAAGGTGGGTTGAGCGGCTCTCGATGGCTATTGATTGCACTCTCGAGATCACGTGAAAATCCCTCATCGAGAGTAACGGTCGAACCACGTGCTTCCGCCAAGGCGATCGACTCCGACAACAACCGTCTTGGCCGATCCTTCGCCGGCCGCACCACAGCGATCGCCGGTCCGCCAGCTTCTTTGTCGATCACCACTTCCGCACCTTCGCGCACCCGTGCCAGAACCGAAGCGAAGTCGCTCTCCGCTTCCGCTTCCGAGATGTGAATCACAGTGTGAGTCATCGCCAAATTATACCTTCGTCCCGCTTGCCATCCTCCGGCTACAGTTTCGCCCTTAGCATGTTGATAACGTCGTCGGCGGTAATCACGCCGGTCAACACCCCTTCGTCGTCGATCACCGGCAAGGTGAGCAGGTTGTACTTGTCGAAAAGTTCCGCCACTTTCTTCTCGTCGGCCCCGGGATGGACCGTCGTCATATGGCCGGTGCTGAGCATCATCAAGGGAGTTCCGGGCGGCGCCAGCACAATTTTCGCCAACGGGACCGAGCCCAGGAGTTTTTCCCTCTCGCCAATGACGAAGATCGTGCTAACGCTCTCGACCCCGCCTTCAAAGTTGCGCAACATTTCGATGGCGTCCTCTACTTTGGCGCTTGGCCCGAGCGCCATATAGTCGGTGGTCATGCGTCCGGCCGCCGTGTCCTCCTCGAAGGTCATCAATCCTGCGACTTCGGCACGTTCCGCAGGCTCCATTTCAGTGAGAATCTCTTGGGATGCATCGGGATGCATGTCGCCCAGCAGGTCGGCGGCAGCATCGGGGTCCATTTCCTCGACGATGTCGGCAGCGCGGTCGGAATCCAGAGAACTCAAAATCGACACTTGCAGCTTGGGATCGATCTCCTCCAGGGTCTCGGCCGCAACCTCTTCATCGAGCGTCTCAAATATGGCCTCGCGCTCAGCCGGAGCAAGGTCCTCAACAATGTCCGCAATATCGGCGGGGTGAAGCTTGGCCAGACGATCCAGCGAGATCTTCAGTTTGACGCGCCGAGCGGGATCGATCTCGATAAGATCGACGAACTCCCAGGGAATCATCCGCGGAGGAATTCTCTCCAACAGCAGGTGCAGCGCTGCGGCCGGCACCACTCCCTTCAGCAAGCGGCGGATGGCCCCACGCGGTCCCACATCCACCGCTCCCACTTTGAGCACGATATGGCCGTTGCCCCGCTCTTCGTGGATATCAACATCGTTGACCCGCACCACCTTGCGCCCGTGAACGTCGATAATCTGCTGATCGAGCAAGTCGCGCTCCAGCAGCAGCATGCCTTCACCGCCGCCGAAGGGACCCCAGTCTGCCACCGAGGTGGCGATCCGCAATCCCCCGTTAATCAAGCTGATGGACGTAACCGGCACCAGGCGATTGCCGTGGCGGGTCTTCACCACAAAGCCGGTGACCAGGCTGGAATTCTCTTGCGGAACCAGCGTGACTTCGCGCACCTTGCCGGCATGCGTGCCGGTGTTGTCGATCACGGCCGCACCAATCAATTCCGAAAGTGCAAGCGAAGGCATTGCAGTCAATATATTCGATGCAGTCCGAATCTTTCAGCGAAATTGACCGCAATATCGGATTAAGAAGAGTCTTGCCGCCCTTTCTGGGAGGCCTAACTTTTGCCCGCTGCCCCAACGTCTGCGAAACTAAATCATGCTGTCGTTTCTTTGTGAAGCTATCCTCTTTGACCTGGACGGAGTCCTGGTCGACTCAACTCCCTGCGTAACTCGCGTCTGGGCGGCCTGGGCCCGCGAGCACGGCCTTGACCCAGACGCTGTCGTCCAGGCGGCGCATGGCCAGCGCGCCATCGAGACGGTCCGCCAGGTGTCACCGCAACTCGACGCGCAGAAGGAGACGGACAAGATTGAGCAGCAAGAGATCAACGACACGGCAGGCCTGCGCGTGCTGCCCGGAGCCAAAGAGCTATTGCTGGCCTTGGCGTCGGATCGCTACAGCGTCGTCACTTCGGGTACTCGCCGACTGGCCACCAGGCGGCTGCAAGTTGCTGGGCTGCCCGTCCCGCCCAGAATGATTACGGCCGACGACGTGACCCACGGCAAGCCTGATCCTGAGCCTTATCTGGCCGGCGCCAAGATGTTGGGTCGCGAGCCACAGAAATGCCTGGTATTCGAGGACGCGCCTTCCGGCATCGCCGCCGCCAAAGCCGCCGGCATGGTTGCAATCGGCGTGACCACGACGTACCAACCGGAGCAGTTGCTCGAAGCGGATGTAATTGTGCCCTCGCTAACCGGGGTCAGAGTCCGGACAGGACCGTCGGGCGAGCTGCTGGTCGCCGTCGAAACGGGTCTGTAACCCGAGCGCGGGAACCTACGGCCCATTGCTGGGGATTACCTGTTGCTGCGGTCCGCTTTGATGCATCCATATGGGGCAACCTGGAATCCAACAGCACGCACCGTCAATCGCTCCGGTGGGCGCGAACTTGTGCTCGCAGCGAGGGCGGTAGCTTCGTGGGAGGTCGAAATTCTGATGCCAAGTTTTGTCACCGATGTGGAAGAAATACGCAAACGCGCTGCCCAGAAGATTGAAGACGGAGCGGTAACGGCTTCCTACCAAGGAGACGTCGAACATACTATTTCCATTCTGAATGAGGCGCTGGCCACCGAGATCGTATGCGTGCTGCGCTATATGCATCACTACTTCATGGCGACGGGAGTTCACGGAACGGCCGTGCGCGACGAATTCAAAGAGCACGCCGATGCCGAGCGCGAGCACGCCGACGAGATC
Source organism: Acidobacteriaceae bacterium (assembly GCA_003165795.1). Lineage (GTDB taxonomy): Bacteria > Acidobacteriota > Terriglobia > Terriglobales > Acidobacteriaceae > Bog-257. Next base: position 15,859 of record PMWW01000152.1, on the reverse strand, counting down.
GCCGAGCGCATCCAGCAGTTGGGTGGAAAACCCGACTTCAATCCAGCCTCGCTTCTGCAGCGGTCAGCCTCGCAGTACGCCGAGGGTAAGACACTGGCCGACATGATCAAGGAGGACCTGATTGCCGAACGCATCGTCATCGAGGTTTACTCGAAGATGATTCGCCACTTCGCCGACCACGATCCCACCACGCGAGTGATGATCGAGCACATCCTGAGCGAAGAGGAAGAGCATGCCAGCGATCTGTCGGACCTGCTGTTTATTGTCGATCCCAGGACCGGTGAGACCGAGGGCGAAGATCCGGGGACCCATCCGCTCGACCTGCATCACGACGAGCAGTCGCGCCAGCAACGCGGCGGGAAGCAGTCAAAGTCAGATACTCAGGACGCTGGGGATGTGGCCAAACGCCAAAAGAGTTCGCATCACCGCGAACTCGACGTCCCGGCGACACCTCGGCCGGGCGGCGGCGAGAAGCAGCCGCAGCAGCCTAATATGGCCGGCCAGCGCAATCGCGAAGGCGTTGGAAATCTGGTCAGCGCCGACAAGACACTGCTGGATAGTCCCAAGCGCGGCGGAATCGGACCGGGTGCCGGAAAGGCGAATGGCCAGAATAAGAAGAAACGCGCCTCATAACGGTTCTGAAGTTCTAGCTAGATAGGGCGCGGCTTCGGCTGCGCCCGTAAACTTTCTTGAGAGCCAAGTTGGCGCTTGATGGCACTCTAACTTCTACGGTTTCGGTTCTTCCCGTTCGATCAGCAAGATTTTCTTCACTTGATTCCGATCGAACTTCTGCGGATTGCCTCCAACGGTCACGATTACCTGGGTCGCGTCGATGGATTGCAAGTCACCATTCACTACTGTGCCGTCGCGCAACTCGATAGTGTCATGAGTTCCGGATCCCAGCTCGAACGAGACACTGCCTCCCGACAACTGATCAGCCGCTATGACCAACGGAAACGTTCCCGGATTGTAGCCCTCTTTCACAAATGTGAGCGTGTGACTACCCGGAGTGAGCTGCGCCGCGATCGGCGTGATGCCCACCTCCTTGCTGTCCACGCTCAACTTCGCGCCTGAAGGCACGGAATAGACGGTGACGGCGACCGGCTTGAGAGTGACGAAACTCGACCATTCGGCCGGCACGCGTTGAGGATTGACGCTGAAAGTCAGCGGCGCACCCATGGTTTGCGCGGTGACCTGCATCTTCACAGTCTCGTTGGGCGCAACGTTAGTTACATCCAGATAGCCTTGGCCGATTCTGATTTGCTTCTTGTCGAAAAGATAAAAACTGAATGTCGCTTGAGGAACTTTCTTGCCCGACAAATTCGTTACAGCTACATCCAGCACATATTGCTGGTGCCCTCCGTAACCGGCAACGTGATTCACCTTGGTTACCGTGAATTGCAGCAGGGGCTTATCGGCGGGCCAGCTAACCGGCGGAAGCGCATCCTTGGCCTGCAAAGAGCTGCCCAGTACCAAACAAAGTGTAACGGCTAAGAGCGGGTAGCGAATGACTTTCATGAAGCGCCGTCCTTGATTGCGTAAGAGTTCCGCCCAGAAAGAAAGCGCATTCTACAGAATACGCCCGTCGATGCCTAGACCAGCTTTGCCCAAACGCTAATTCCTGATGTTCTCCAGCAACTGCTCCACTTCCGCTTTCTTGTCCGCGGTGAGTGGCAACAGGGGCAATCGCGCCGTCCCGCCGAAGAAGCCGTTGTAATCCATCGCATACTTCACGCCGGGAATGCTCAGCCCGCCGACGATCCGTTCGGCGGCTTTGGCAATCCGCTCCTGCTTCTCGCGAGCCAGCGCCGCGTCGCCCTCCTTCCAGGCGGCGTAAATCTCGTAGCAGGCTGTCGGCGCGCAATCGGCAAAAGCCAGGATCGCACCGACCGCTCCCGCGTCGAGTGAAGGATGCAACTTCTGCGCCGCACCTACCAGCACCTGGAAGCCGACTTCTTTCTGACGCGTCTTCAATCTGCCTACAACCGCGACGCCCGCCGACGACGGCTTCGGCGCCGCGGTTCCTACTAAAGCCCCGACGGTTACCAAAGCTCCGCCTTCGGCGCTGGCAGAAGCAGCCATAGCGGCTGTTACCATGCGCGCGGTAACGGGGGCAAAAGTCTCTGTCACTGTCGCACGTCTCTTGATGTGACGCGTGCCCTCAACCATCTTCTGCACCTTCTCGATGGAGCCGGACGACTCTTTGATGCCGATCAGATTCGGGTGCTCTGCAAGCTCAACTACTACTTCAGCGGGGATGTCGTATCCAGTGGCCTGCGGGAAGTTATAGATGAGGATCGGTAGCGGCGAACGATCAGAGACGAAGCGGTAAAACGCCAGCATGTTAGCCGGGTTCGACATCTGCCCTTTGTAGTAGTGCGGCGTCCGCACCATGGCTATGTCATAGCCGAGTTCGGCGGCGTACTCGGTCAGGCGCAGAGTTTCGATAGCTGATTCAATTCCGGTTCCTGCGATCAGAACCTTTTCATTGGCCGCGGCTTCGCGCGCCGACTTCAGTACCTCGCGACGTTCTTCGTCGCTCAGCAGGATGGCTTCGCCGGTCGAGCCTTGAACCACGATGCCCGTCATAGGCGTGCGCGAATATTGCTCAACATTCTGTTCCAGCTTGCGAAAGTAAATTCTGCCGTCGGGATAAAACGGCGTGGTAATGGGAGGAAAAATTCCGTGTAGAAGCATAGAAGTCCTCGAATGTGATTATAGGACGGTGAAGGATGAAGGCGGACGGAAGGTGCTATCGCTAGCGATAAGGCGATTTTGCGACAGTTATTCTCATCTGTGTTGATCCCTCGCTTCTAAGGGCCTGTGCGACTATGATTTCTAGCTGATGAGACCGTACTCGGATTGGCCGCACTGGCTGCAAATCCTCGTCGTCTTTCCTCACGTACTGCTGGGCTTCGTAGCTACTTGGTTATGGTGGCCGAAAACTCCTGAGGCAAGGCGAAGATTTGCCTTCGTCGCAATATATCTACTGGGATTCTATTTGGTCATGCGGTTTGCGTTTGGGCTGAAGTAGACCATCGTTGGCGATAACAGGCCATAACACTCATTGAGGTTCCACTCGGCTGCTCCGTTCAACCGCATCGACCTTATCGGTTCCCCAGCGTGCGAATTTCGGCCACGCCTAGCAGGCGCTGATCGGCTGTAGCCAATACCAGATCGAGAACTTGGGCTGTAGCTGCCAGAAATCGATCGGCCGGGTCAGGGTGCAGTGAAAGACGGCTGGCCGCCAGCGCGATTTCGTGGGTCAACCGAGCTTCCCGCAGAGGAAGAGTAGCATCGCGCAACCAGCCCTCGATGTCGTTGGGCAGCTGAATTCTGCCCTTGAGGTGCAGAGTCAGGGCTTCCCATGTGCTGATTGGAGACAGCCAAAGCTCGTTGGCTGGGTTGCGCAGCTCGCGTAGAAGGTGCGGCCGTAAACGCCGCGGCTCCAGGTAAGCCCAGAGCCAGATATGCGTGTCGAGCAAGAGTCTCAACCGCGCAGCGCCTCCCACTCCTCCGGCTCGCTGGCTGGAGAAACGATGTCGCCGAGGATTTTGGCGGTTGCGTGCCCGGAGCCGATCCAAGCGTTGCGATCGACTTGAACCTCTGCCGGCGGGACAACGTCGGCAACAGGCTTGCCGAACCGCGTTACGCGAATTGGTTCCTTCGTTTTGGAAACTTGCTGCAGCAATGAGAGGCATTTGGCCTTAAATTCCGAGATAGCGACTTCCTGCATCATGAACCCCTTGGCTCATTATTTTAACCAATAGTCAGAATAATGGTCAATCCCAAGGGTATCGATCAGTGCTGATCACTTCGCCGCCGCCTCTCGCTCCACATGCAACTGCTGCAGCGCGTAGACCTTGGCTTCTCCCCGTTGCAAGGCCGCAATGCCTTCGCAAGCCGCGCGAGCCGCTGAGAGCGTGGTAATCGTCGGGATGCGTGCGGTCACGGCGGCACGGCGAATCGCCTTTTCGTCGAACCACGGCTCGACTCCGTGCGGCGTGTTGATAATCAGGTGAATGCGCTCACCTTTGATCAGGTCCACAACGTTGGGCCGGCCTTCTTTGACTTTATAGACCCGCTCGACCCGCAAGCCGGCTTCTTCCAGCACCCGCGCCGTCCCGTGCGTGGCCACGATGCTAAAGCCCAGCTCGACAAAGCGCTTGCCTAACTCCGGCATGAACGGCTTGTCGCGCTCGTTGCCGCTCATGAAGACCGTCCCCGTAATCGGCAGCATCTGTCCGGCCGCGGCTTGCGCCTTCGCGAATGCCTCGCCGAAGTTGTCGGCCACGCCCATGACTTCGCCGGTCGATTTCATTTCCGGTCCCAGCACGGTGTCGACGCCGGGAAATTTTCCCCAGGGGAATACCGGTGACTTCACGAAATAGAAGTTGCCGGTGTCGAGATCGGTGCCGCGCTTGATGTTCTCGGGCAGAAACTCGCGCAGCTTGCGGCCAGTCATCAGACGCGCAGCAATCTTCGCCAACGGTACGCCCGTCGCCTTGGAGACGTAAGGCACAGTGCGCGAGGCGCGCGGGTTGACCTCGATAACATAAACCCGATTACGCTGAATGGCGTACTGCACGTTCATCAGGCCGATGACCTTCAGCGCGCGCGCCAGCTGGAAAGTGTATTCGCGAATGGTATTGAGCAGATGCTTAGGAATGTCCACTGCCGGCAGCACGCACGACGAGTCGCCGGAGTGGATCCCGGCCTCCTCGATGTGTTGCATGATGCCGCCGATCACAACGTCCTCACCATCAGAGAGGGCATCCACGTCGACCTCGGTCGCCGACTCCAGGAAGTGGTCGATCAGCACTGGCCGCTCCTGCGAATATTCCACCGCTTCCTTCATGTAGTGGATGAGCGACTCGTCATCGTAGGCGAGAACCATGGCCCGCCCGCCCAGAACGTACGACGGCCGCACCAGCACCGGATAAGCGATGCGGTTGGCGTTGGCCACGGCTTCCTCAACGTTGGCTGCAGTTGCTCCACGCGGCTGCGGAATCGAAAGCTCCTCCAGCAGCTTGCCAAAGCGTCGGCGATCTTCGGCGAGATCGATACACTCGGGCGATGTCCCAATAATGGGCACGCCCGCTGCCTTGAGCGGCAGCGCGAGATTCAACGGCGTCTGCCCGCCAAACTGCACGATCACGCCTATTTCCGCACCCCCCTGGGCCTCGTGCTCATACACCGCCATGACGTCTTCGTAGGTTAATGGTTCAAAGTACAGGCGATCGCTGGTGTCGTAATCGGTGGAGACGGTCTCGGGATTGCAGTTGACCATGATGGTCTCGAAGCCGTCATCGCGCAGCGCGAATGCCGCATGGCAGCAGCAATAATCGAATTCGATGCCCTGCCCGATGCGGTTGGGCCCGCTGCCCAGAATGATGACTTTCTTGCGGTCCGTCGGCGCCGCTTCGTCCTCTTCCTCGTAGGTGGAGTAGAGATAAGGCGTGTAGCTTTCAAACTCAGCGGCGCAAGTGTCGACTCGCTTGAACACCGGGCGGACGTTGTGCTCCTTGCGCAACTGATGGATCTTCTCGCTGGCGGCCCAACCATCTTTCATCCGCAAAGCCTCGCCAAGACGGGCGTCGGAGAAGCCCATGCGCTTGATCTCGCGCAAACGCTCGGCATCGATCGGCTCGGTCCCCAGCTTCGCTTGCACATCTGCGATCTCTTTAAGCTGATGCAGGAACCAGGGATCGATGTTGGTCATTTTCGCGATCTCGCGCACCGTCATTCCCTGAGAAAGCGCGTAGCGAATGTATTGCAGCCGCTCGGGATGCGGCGTTACCAGGCGCTTGGTCAGGATGCGTGGCTCGATGTCCTCGGCGGTGGCCTTCCTGCCCGTCTCCAGTGAACGCACACCTTTCAGCAGCGCCTGCTTGAAGGTGCGACCGATGGCCATGACTTCGCCCACGGATTTCATTTGCGGGCCGAGCGATTCGTCCGCGCCGGGAAATTTTTCGAACTGCCACTTGGGAATCTTGACCACGACATAGTCCAGCGTCGGCTCGAAGCAGGCAGGCGTCTTGCGCGTGATGTCGTTGGTGATTTCGTCGAGTGTGTAGCCGACCGCCAGCTTAGCGGCGATCTTGGCGATGGGGAATCCGGTTGCCTTCGACGCCAGCGCCGATGAGCGTGAGACGCGCGGATTCATCTCGATGACCACCATGCGTCCGTTGTGGGGATCGACCGCGAACTGGATGTTCGATCCGCCGGTCTCGACCCCGATCTCGCGAATGACCGCGATGGCGGCGTCGCGCATGGCCTGATATTCGCGATCGGTAAGCGTCTGCGCCGGCGCCACGGTGATGGAGTCGCCGGTGTGCGTGCCCATGGGATCGAAGTTTTCGATGGAGCAGATGACGATGACGTTGTCGGCCAGGTCGCGCATCAGCTCCAGCTCGTACTCTTTCCATCCGAGCACGGACTCTTCCAGCAGCACTTCGTGGACGGGCGAGAGATCGAGGCCGCGGGCCAGCAATTCCAGCAGTTCTTCGCGGTTGTAGGCGATGCCGCCGCCGGTGCCCCCGAGGGTGAACGACGGCCGCAGGATCACCGGGAAACCGATCTTGCTGCTGAAGTCAATTCCGTCTTTCAGATTGTTGACCAGCGAAGATTTCGGGACGTCCAGTCCGATGGCCGTCATCGCATCTTTGAACAGCAGGCGGTCTTCAGCCTTCTTGATGGCGCCGAGCTGCGCGCCGATAAGTTGCACGCCGTACTTCTCCAGCACGCCGCCGTCAGCCAACTCGACTGCAAGGTTCAGAGCGGTCTGTCCGCCGACGGTTGGCAGCAGCGCAAAGATACCGGGATTTCCGCTCGCGCTCAGCATCTCGGCTTCAATGCGGATGATCTCTTCCAGGTAGGTGCGGGTGAGTGGCTCGATATAGGTGCGGTCGGCCATCTCCGGGTCGGTCATGATGGTGGCCGGATTGGAGTTGGCCAACACCACCTCGTAGCCTTCTGAGCGCAGGGCCTTGCAGGCCTGCGCGCCCGAATAGTCGAACTCAGCCGACTGTCCAATGACGATCGGCCCGGAGCCGATGATAAGTACTTTCGCGATGTCGTTGCGGCGTGGCATATGATCTTAGGAACTCTTCTTGCAAGCGATGGCCCTTGCCATCAAAGAAGTGATGAAATTCTCGAAGCTAAGTTCTGGCGCTGGCTCGCGGTATTCACCGGAAGGGCTGCTTTCACGACTTGACAGCAGAAAGCACGCTGAATCGTAAAGCCGTTCGCGAACGAGCTTCGTGAGCAAAATTTCATACCGTTTCGCATAGGAAGCGCTTCTAAACTCCTCGAAAACTTTGAAATGGGGCTCTTGCGCGCGGACGGGACGAGTAGAGTCTGGCGCTTCCTCCAGTAGCATGAGGTATCCCAACCACGGTCTGACCGACGGCTTGAAAGCACCTTCCCTGTAAGCCGCCCAAATATCCGTAGCGCTCCCTAATGCTTCTTCCGTTCTATTGTTGTAGTTGTTTCCAAACGATCCAACTTGTGACTTGAATTCAATTGCCGCAATCAAGCAGCTATCGACTACAACCAAGAGATCCCACTTTTTCTCGGGCCTGAACCAGCCGGGCAACTCCACTGAACGCTCGGTAAAAATGACCGGTTTCCCAATTCCGCTTTCTTCTAGGAGGTCTCGGATTACGGATATGAAACCGTTCATCTGCGCTCCACCCGTAACTGCGCTCCGAAAACCAGCATCACGGATTCCACCCTTCGTACCCTGCTTCCCGGCTTGAGATTCCCGCGTCGCCCAAAACGCTTGGATCGCCATACGAAGTCTCTGATCGAGATTTGGGTTAAACTCCATCTTCCTTGAGCTCATTAACTTCAATCTTGACCTGGTGAAACAAGGACGTTGTCTCTTCCCTAATTCGGCTTACTGCACCGTTGAGGTAGTGCGGATCAATCTCAATGCCGATACTGTTGCGTCCTGCCAAGGCCGCCGCAACCGTCGTGGTTCCCGTTCCCAGGAAGGGATCAAGCACGGTGTCGCCAACAAAGCTAAACATTCGAACTAGTCGATCCGCAAGTACGAGCGGGTATGGCGCTGGATGGGAGCGGGTCGAAGCTCCAGTGACTCCTGTCCAGATCTGTTGAAACCAAAGCTTGTGATCTTCGGTCCCAATCAGGCTAAGAATGCGTGTCGCAGGCTCCGGAGCTCTATATCCCCCGGACTTGCGCTCCATCAGGATGAATTCGATATCGTTCTTAACGACCGCATTTGGTTCGTAAGGTTTTCCCAAGAAACCGCCGCCGCCGTTTTCCACTTCGTGAGCAGCATTTGCAATCTTGTGCCAGATAATCGGCGCCAAGTTGTCGAATCCGATCTTACGACAGCTTTCTTGAATGGACGCGTGCAAAGGAACGACGGTGTGTCGGCCGTCATTTTTTCTGCGAGAAAGACACACATCGCCGACCACGCATATCAGTCTTCCCCCTGGAACTAATGAACGGTAGCATTTCCGCCAGACTCGATCCAGCTGTTCGATGAATTCGTCGTATGACGAAATGTGGCCCATCTGACCTGTCGTCTCCCGATATTCTTTCAACGTCCAATAAGGTGGCGACGTGAGGACCAACTGGACACTATCGTCCGGAAGATCCATCTCGCGGGCGTCGCCAAGCAACACCTTATGTCCGGTAGGAATCTTCCTAACAGACCTGGCGATCGCGGCTACTAGCTCCTCGTCTTTTGCGATCCGAGGAATTGCAGTTTGGAGATCGTCAAGGTGGGTTAACTCCGCGGGAAGGAACTCCTCAAAGGCTCCATGAACAGCCTTAGCCCACCCATTCAGACCCACAGCACGAGAAGTCACTTCTTCCACTCCTCCATCATGCTCACAAAATCCTTGAACAGGTAGTGTGAATCGTGCGGGCCGGGAGCGGCCTCGGGATGATATTGCACACTGAACAGCGGCAGCGAGCGATGCCGCAAGCCCTCCAGCGTGTTGTCATTCAGGTCGATGTGCGTCAGGTCCACTTCGCTCTGCTTCAGGGAGTCGGGATCGACGGCGAAGTTATGATTGTGCGCTGTGATTTCGATTTTGCCGGTCTTCATCTGCTTNNAGACAGATTCCGAAGATCGGGACTTTACCCATCATCCTGCGAATGCTCTCCTGCGCGTAGGTCACGGGTTCAGGATCGCCCGGGCCGTTCGAGAGAAACACTCCATCGGGTTTGAGCGCCAGCACATCTTCCGCGCTGGTCGTCGCCGGCACCACGGTCACCCGGCAACATTCGCCCACCAGGCGACGAAGAATGTTGTGCTTGATTCCGTAGTCGTATGCGACGACATGGTGCTTAGGCGGAGCGTCTTTCACGCCGACAACTCGCGTGGGCTCGTGCGAGCGCACCCCCTCATCCCACTCATAGACGTGGCGCGTGCTGACTTCCTTAGCCAAGTCAGTGCCGTCCATCTTGGGGATGGAGCGGGCCTTCGCCACCAGCTTCTCGGTGTCAGTCTCCAGCGAGGAAAGCACGCCACGCATGACCCCGTAGTCGCGCAAATGCCGCACCAGGGCGCGAGTATCGATTTCGCCCAGCACCGGGATTTTGTAGCGCTCGAGATACTCCTCCGCAACTTCCTGCGAGCGCCAGTTCGAGCTGACGCGCGAAAACTCGCGCACGATCAGGCCTTCAATGTAAGGTCGCGTGGCTTCGTTGTCGTCGGAGTTGGTACCGTAATTGCCGATTTCAGGATTGGTGAGAACTACGATCTGCCCGGCGTAGGAGGGGTCGGTGAAGATCTCCTGGTAGCCGGTGATCGAGGTGTTGAAAACAACTTCCCCATAACATTCACCTCTTGCTCCGTAGCCTTTGCCGTGGAAGATCCGTCCATCTTCCAGCGCAAGGATTGCCTGCATTGCATCTCCGGGGAGTGGATTTTGATGATTTTATCAGGGAATGCGCGCCGACATAAGAGGAGACGCCGCGGAATTTACGCAGTGCACAAGTTGTCGTGCAACAAAACGCGCGGCGCGCGCTCCGGAAGCTCTGTTGAAGAGGACGGCCTTCAGGCCGCCGGCAAGAAAACGTCCTACAATTTCTCGCTCGCTAGAGACCCACCGGCTGCGGTACCACTGGACGCCGCCTAAAAGGCCGGCTCTGCCCGACTACACCAAATCAGATCGCGCCTGGGTGTGTTTCGTACGAGCCGACCGATCAAATTTCGGCCACGGACTTTGCCCGCCATCCTGGGCTGCGGATTCGAGGTAAAATTCGTTGCAGGCAACGGCAGCCAAGCCATCGCAGGGAGACCATGCGCCTTCGAGTGAGGCATTGCAATCGGGCAAGATTCGGCACGCGTTGGAGCAAGCCAGCGCTGGTTTCGTTGCTGTTGCTTGCCAACGCCGTCGGCGAGGGCCCGACGCAGCTCAAGCCCGGCTTCAATCTCTTCACCAAGCAGCAGGACGTGCAGCTCGGCCAAGAACTTGCCGGTAAGATTCGCCGGCAAGCGACCATTGTCGATGATCCCATCTTGAACTCCTACGTGAACGCCATCGGCAAGCGTCTTATGGCTTCCCAAGAAGCGCGGGAAAGCGGCTTCAAGTTCACCTTTGAGGTCGTTGCCAATCCGGCGACCAACGCTTACGCCCTGCCCGGTGGCCCTATGTTCATCAACACCGGCCTGCTGAAAGCGGTAGACAATGAAGCGCAACTGGCCGGTGCAATGGCACACGAAATGTCTCACGTGATCCTGCGCCACGGCACCAACCAGGCGTCTAAGGCCAACATTATTCAACTGCCGCTTGCACTCGCCGCGCAGCTGACCGACAACGCCAGCCTGATGGGGGCGCTCGCCCAGTTCGGCATCGGACTCGGCGCCGATAGTGTGTTGCTGAAGTTCTCGCGCACCGCCGAAAGTCAGGCCGACCTTATGGGTACGCACTTGATGGCGGAAGAAGGCTACGATCCAATCCAACTGGCCAGGTTCTTTAACAAGCTCAACGCGCAAGACAACGTTGGTGACCTCGAATTCCTTTCCGACCACCCCAATCCCGACAACCGTTCGCGCGCCATCAGGCAAGAGGCTGCCCGCTTGCCGCAACAAACCTATGGCTATCAGACCGGCCAGTTCCAGCAGATGAAGCACGCGGTCGCCAATATTAAGGGGCCCCCGCCCGAGCCGAAGGCGCGGTAAGCGGCGCCGTAGGTGATGGAAAAGTCATTTCGAGACACCTTAGAGTGGCTGAAGCTCGGCTTCTGAGGGGCAGCCCAGACCCAGTTGAAGGCCCGCCCTACCCGAACGTCCCTTTTCCGTAGCCTCTTCGCCGGAACCTTCCGCACCCGCCGCCCTCTACAGAAGATATACTTTCTTTGCGCCCCATCATGAAACCGCATAAGAGAGATCCTTTGCTGCGTAGTGTCGTTGTGGTTGCCGCTTTCTGGTTGCTGCCGCTCATTAGCGGATTCGCACAAACGCAGGATGCTCCGCAGCCTCAGCCCGCGCCCAAAATGACCCAACCGAAGTCCCCAGCCTCGCCGCCTCCGACGCAGCCGGCACAGCCGCCTGTGCCGGCCGCGCCCGAAAAGCCAGGGAAGATCATTCCCGCCGACGCCGAGCGCCATTTCCACGAGGGAGTGATATTCGAACACGACGGCAACTCCGAAAATGCCATCGCGGAATACAAAGAAGCGATCAAGAGTTATCCCGACTACTTTGAGGCGCACTATAATCTGGGGCGCGTTTACCTCGATCGCCACGGCTATACCGAGGCCATTGCCGAGTTCAAAATCGCCGTACAGCTCAAGCCCGAGGACGCCAACGCGCACAACAATCTCGGTCTGGCGCTTAAGCACAACCGCGATCTCAACGGCGCCATCGCCGAGTACAAGGACGCGGTGCGGCTCAATCCCAAGTTAGCTAGCGCGCAGAATAATCTGGCCAATGTTCTGTATGCCAAGCGCGATTTTACCGGGGCCATCGAGCACTACCGGGCAGCCTTGGAAATCCAGCCCAAGAGCGCGGAAACCCACATGAATCTGGGCAGCGTGCTGGACGACGCCGGCAGGTCTGACGAGGCCATCGCCGAATATAAGGCAGCCATTCAGCTGGAACCCAAGAACGCCAGCGCCCACTACAACCTCTCCATCGTCTATCAGAAGAAGAAGGACATGCCGACAGCCATCACCGAACTGCAGACGGCCGCCAAGCTGGCCCCCGACTGGCCGACTCCGCACCTCATGCTGACTAATCTGTTGAAGGACTCCGACCCTAAGGCTGCTCTCGACCAATGCGTGATTGCCGATGGCCTGACCCACGACGCCAAGCTGCACGATCAATGTGTGGAGCTGCAAAAGAAGGCGCGTTGAAGGATTGGGTAGGGCGCCAGGGCTGGGGGTTCGACGGGTGAACTTTACGTCAGCTTCTGAATCTTTTCGATCAGGACGTCGGGCGGATCGCCCTTAGTGATGAAAGCGTTCGCCAGTTCCAAGGCGGCTGGAGGTAAGGAAAAGTACGCCGACAGGAAGATGATGGGAACGTCCGGTCTACGGCGGCGCATCTCGGCCGCTACCTCACCGCCGTTCAACTCGGGCATATAGTAGTCGAGCACCACCAGATCTACATGATGATCGTCGAAGATGCTAAGGCCCTGCCGCCCGCTGTTGGCGGTCAGCACCCGGAAGCCGTGGCTCTCCAGCATGATCTTGCGCACACGCAGACCGATCTTCTCATCATCAACGCAAAGCACCGTTTTCTGGCCCTGAGCCCTCATCCAGCTCACCGTTGCTTCCACTTGTGATTCGATCCCCAACCGCGAACTGTCCTCTAGCACTGCTACTTGATTATTTACAGCGGACTTACGAGGTATCTCGCCGTTTCGAAGCAGTGGCGTTACATCACTTGTACCCCAACCATTTCCGTTCTGCCATCCCGACAAAGTCGTAGATGGCTGTTACTACTTTGCTGCATAGTAACTTAGGCGACCCCGTGGTGGGGTATGGCACAGGTAAGGACAACAAAAAGACGGCACTTTCGGCCAGGAAACCGGACGCCCTCTCTTCAGCCTTAGTGGCATCGTGTCGCCCTCTGAAGTCAAGAAAGGGCGAAGGCGCAGCAGCGATTGGCCGGCTGGGGCACTCCCGCCGATGGCATCCTCGGCATTTCCCGGCAATTCAGGTTTGTACGCCCCAACCGTAATAAAACAAAACATGCAAACGCTCTCTGGCGGCTTGCCGGGCCAACGATGGAAGTCCTCACTTCCCGAGGCATGCGTTGCCACAGGCGTTGCCATAAGGGGCTCTCCGGGAAATATTAAGCCTGCTGAATGCCTCCAACGGACGGACTGCCTAGTGTGTCCCCAGGCTAGCGGATGACATCGCGGGGGCCAGCTTAGACCGCCGGACTGCCGTAGGTCTGTCCGGTATCCGACGCATTCCGTTCTTTAGACTTACGGCCTCATCGCCGGCAGTGCTGCACTTTGAGGTTGGCTGGCCGAAAATCACCCAAAGGATATTGCATGGCCTGGGCGACTAGTCCGAGTCCCTGCTTCACAGTCTTGCCGGGCCGTCCTTTCGCTCTGCGCTCCCGGCATGGTATTTTCAAAGACTTACAGACTCGATAGCATTTCTTCCAGCACGCGCTCTGCTGGGCGCTATTTTTCACCCGCTGGCAACGGTTTCGCGATTTCTCCAAGAGGAAGCATGATCCGCTCCTACCAAGGACATACGCCCACCGTGCCGCCGACCAGCTACGTCGACGAGTCGGCGCAGTTGATCGGCGACGTAGTGTTGGGCGAAAACGCCAGCATCTGGATGAACGCGGTGCTGCGCGGCGATGTGCATTTCATCCGGGTGGGCGCCAACAGCAACATCCAGGATTGCAGCGTGCTGCACGGCATGCTCGGCAAATGGCCCGTTATCGTCGGCGACTGGGTCACGGTTGGCCACTCGGTCACGCTACACGGTTGCGTCGTCGAGGACCGCTGCCTCATCGGCATGGGTGTGGTCATCCTCAATGGGGCGCGTATCGGTGCCGGCTCAATCATTGCCGCCGGAACCTTGATTCCCGAGGGCACCGAGGTCGAAGCCGGATCGCTGTGGATGGGTGTGCCCGGCAAGTTCCGCAAGAAGTTGATGGACGAAGACCAGGAAACGATCCTGCGCTATGGGCGGAACTATCTGGGATACAAGGAAAATTATCTGGCGGAGATCAAGAAGTAATCAGCCATCAGCACTCAGCGTTCAGCCCGTGCACATTGCTGGCTGGATGCTAAGTGCTGATTGCTGACTGCTTATTCTGACAACTGACCACTGGCAACTGACCACTGATTCTTATGATTAAGGCCGTCCGCGGAACTCGCGATCTTCTCCCGCCCGACACCGACCTATGGAACCGGGTCGAGGCCAAGATGCGCGACGTCTTCGCGCGCTACAACTATCACGAGATCCGCACACCCATCTTCGAGGACACCCAGCTCTTCTCGCGGAGCGTCGGCGAAGAGACCGACATCGTCTCGAAAGAAATGTTTACTTGGGAGGACGGCGAGCGGTTCAACCAAGCGAAACTTATAGACGAGTGGATAAGGCTCAATCCGTCGGTTATCCAGCAGGGGCAGGGTATCCCGTCACTCGTAGCGAAGCTGGAAAGACTTGGCGTCCGTCAATATTGGCGCAAGGTCGAGACCCCGGCGGGCTTAACTGGCCACGTCGAATTCGTGGCCTTTCGGCCAAGAGTTTCCGAGGATGTAATAACCGCACTGAAGGAAGCGGGGAATCTCGCAAAGGGCGAATTTTCGCAACAGTTTAGTAATCTTGCGATTTGGCTTCGCCTCGTAGTTCCCGACGCGGCAGTAAGAATATCTTCTTCGGTTGCGACTGAAGACGTGAGGATTGAAGGCGTCGCGGGCAACTTCTTCGCAAGCTCCCAGTCGCTGACCTTGCGTCCGGAAAACACGGCCGGAGTGGTTCGCGCCTATATCGAGCACGGCCTCGACAAGAAAGGTACGCTGCAAAAGCTGTATTACATCGGGCCGCAGTTTCGCCGGGAGCGTCCGCAGAAGGGACGCTATCGCCAGTTCTTCCAGATCGGCGCTGAAATGATTGGGCCGCCGAGCGCAGGTAGCGAATCGCCGGCGCGCGATGCCGAAGTGCTGGAGATGCTGGCCACGTTGCTGGATGAAGTTGGCCTGAGCGGCTGGAGCTTGCAGCTGAATTCGGTGGGCTGTGCTGAAGATCGCGCGCGGTATAACCAGGGGTTGCGCGAGGCGTTGAAACCGGTCGTGCATCTGATGTGTGCTGATTGCCAGCGCCGGGCCGAAACGAATCCTCTGCGCGTGCTCGACTGCAAAGTACCCGAAGACCAGCCCTTCATCGAGAAACTGCCGAAGATCGGCGAGTATCTCGACGAGCCTTGCCGGCTGCATTTCGCGGCCGTGCGTGCGATGTTGGATGCCGTCGGCGTTCCCTATTCGATCAATGAGCGGATGGTGCGCGGGCTCGATTACTACACGCGCACCACGTTTGAGTTCACGCACGGCGGCCTGGGCGCCCAGAGCGCTGTGCTGGGCGGCGGCCGATACGATGGGCTGTCCGAGTCGCTGGAAGGACCGAAAGCGCCGGGGATTGGATTCGCGATCGGCGAAGATCGTTTGATTCTGGCGCTGCAAACCCAGGGCGAGCAAGCGGCTGCGAATATTGACGCGTTGGTCGCTCCGCTGGGCGGCGGGATGAACTTGCACGCGTTGAAGCTGGCGCGCCAATTGCGCCAAGACGGTGTCAGCGCCGATCTTGGGGAGGAAACTTTCCGGCTGAAGAAATCGTTCGAGCTAGCCGAGAAAGCGGGCGCGCGTTACATCGTAATCGTCGGCGAGAACGAAGTTGCGTCCGACAAGTT
>PMWW01000010.1 GCA_003165795.1 Acidobacteriaceae bacterium | reverse complement strand
GTGGGAGCTTTGCTTGAACGCGGCGCGGATCAGCAAAACGTCGATCATTTCGGGTGCAATGCGTTGCATTGGGCGATGCGCGAGGCGTTCCGCGATCCGGCTTTCGCGAGCGGGCCATTTGGCGCGCTTTACGGCCTGCTGGCGCCATCAAGCATCGATGTGAACACGAGCGAACGGCTCGTGCGCATCGATCAACGTCAGTCCGAATATTTCCTGTTCCAAACCTTCTGGGTGCTTTTCAAGTCGCTTTTTACGCATGATCAGCCGCGAGACTTCGCCGCCTTGGAAACGCAAACTATTCTCGACGCTTGGCAACATCTGCCCGCAACCGTCGTCGGCCATGAGAAAAGGAAGAGGTCGTATCTCTCCGGTGTTTTGGCCAGAAACGAGGTCAATCGCGATTACGCCTACAATCGGCGCCTGTTCAAGCGCAGGGCGCTCGGTTGTTATCAGTTCAATTCGGCCCTGTCGGTGCGCCAGCGGCGCAATGGCGAGGATGTATGGACTCCAATCTTCGAAGCGCTGAATCTACCTTTCATCGCCGAATTTACGCCATTCGATTTTGGCTGGAACGGCGTCCGGCTCTCGCTCCAATCCTATCTCGAGGAAGCGGGTATGCCGGAGGTCTCGCTTCCGATAGCGGAGGAAAGAATGCAAGCCGAAAGCTGAATGGGCTTTGCCCAAAGCGAAGCATAGGTAAAAAACTCGATTCGCATAATATCGATTATGGAACTAAAAGGCCAATTATATCAAATAGTTAATATGCTTTCTACCATTTCTGCCATCCTGTGTAAACTTTTTGATGGCGGCGGATTTGAATTTCAGCAATGCACCAGCCTCGCTGATCTCAGGACGCGGCCCGCATGGCCGGGTCACACCGGTGGGCGGACGTAATGCTGGCGGCGCAACAGGTCGGTGAGCGCCAAGACCGGACCCTCCTCATTTTCGGCTATGAGTCTTCGGCCGTCGCATGGTCCGACGTAAAATCCCAAAGTCCGACTGGATTTTTCGACGCGGGATACTAGCGTATAACCAGTGGCATCAACGTTTCTAGCGGGGGAATGGAAGATGAAGCAAGGCAACCCGGAGAAAGGGACGAGGAAGGTCAGGCGCGGGCCCATTAGGTCGCGGGCCGGCGGCTTAGCGCTTATTTTAGCGTCTTTGCTCGGAGCATCGATAGTCACGGCCCTGATCGTCGACTTCGTAAGCGACGGAAGATTCATGATTCTCGGCGTGTGCTTTACAGTTCTTGCCGGAATAAGAGGCGTCGATACGGGGAGACGGATGCGTTTGCGCGACGGATGGGAGGAGTTGCAGCGCGACCCACGTCCGCCGGTTATATTTTTGCGGCCGTTCCGCGAAGACCGTCGCACAATATCGAACGGACCCATAGGCCCGCAGAAGGGTGCCGACGTGCCCGCCGCCGCCGCCGAGGGGCGCGCCACTATAGAACCGCAGATTGGCTCCGCTCTACGTGCGATCGGTCCTTTTGTTGCAGTTGGACAGCCGGGAGAATGGCTCGCGCCCTTCGGAGCTGATCGTCTCTATGTCGACGAGGATGACTGGCGAAGTACCGTCGCACTTCTAATCGAAAATTCGGGGGCAATCGTTATTCAACCGGATGCAACTCCTAGTACGTACTCGGAGCTGATGTTTGTGNNTTGTGGCGCGTCATGTCGATCCGCAGCGGATTCTGATGCTGGTGCCGAATCCGGCTCTGCGTCCGCTTGGTTTTGAACGTGTTCGGCGGCTCGCAGGATCTTTGCTTCCTGTGCCTCTACCCCAGAGCTGTACTCCCTGCGATGCGTTCATATTCGATCGTGACTGGAATCCCCGACCATTGCTCTTTGGGCGCGACTGGCGGCCGGCTTTCCTGAGCCGTCTTGAGCCGTCTATTGGGCCGTTTCTCAATTTGACGCTGAATTGGCTTCTCTTCGGGCGCGACTGGCAGGCGTCTTTGGACGAGTTCGTTCGGCAGGTGCGGCACTTGCCGGTTTCACGGGAGCAAAGCGATGCCTTCTCCACCTTCATCCAGTTCGTTCGATGCTGACATGCGGCGCCAGACGGATCTCGGCGCTATTTGGTCGGCCATTAAATGGGGTGTTCTGGCTGCACTCTTCCTGCTTTGGGGATTCTGGCTTGTGTTTTTCCCAAGTCCGAGAGCGGAGCCGGGCTCGCAGTTATTCGGTGTCGCCTTTCTAGTCGGTGGGGCAATAGGCTTGGCTTTCATCGTGAGAATCGCGTTGCAGCGGTTGACTCCCGGTGAGAATGCGCTGGACAAGGAACTTTCGGTTTTNNCTTTGCCGGGAAGCGGTTCCGGCCCCGTCGGGTCGAGATCGCGGGCGATTGGCTTTGCTACGTCGGAAAAGGGCTCACGGTTGTCCGCCGCCTGGATCGCTTGATTTGGGCGTATAAACTGCGCCTGTCCCATCGCCTGAATGGGATCATTCCTTATCGTGTGTCGTACGATCTAATAGTTTGGGACCGCGACGGATGCGCCACAGCCATTCCAGGCTCAAGCACCGCAATTGATAAGACATTGCAGAACCTGCATGTTGCAACCCCTTGGTTACTGTTCGGCTATTCCGAGACGCTCAAGGAAAGCTGGAATTCGGATCGTGCAGACCTTATCCTCTATATTGATAATCAACGTCAGAGGCATATCACGACAAATGTCGCGAGTGAATGACTTCGGGAAATAAATTAATGCCACGCGAATTCGACCAGCATAAATTCAACGATGACCTACTACTCGAACAGGCCGACCGAGACGTGGCGGCTCGTCGTTACCCGACTGTGTTCCATGCGCTCGATCATCTGGAACTTCGGGAATACTTTCAACTGTTTGATCCCTCTGCCATTCGCGCGAAGCGGCGCAGCCGGATCGCCGGGTTTTTTGCTATTTGTTTAGGATGCATGGCGCTCANNCTGCTAGCGACACCTTGCCGGCCTTTGTTGTCAAGAATTTGCCGGCGAGCGTCGTCAGCCTCCTTCCGAATGTCTCTCGCTCTACCTCATTGGCGACGGCTTCAAGTTTGGCCGCCATATCAAGCATCGCCATAGCGGGCATGGGTCTGCTGTTCGCTCGCAACAAACGACAGTGGCTTTTTCAGCGGCTCATGACGGAGCGCATTCGCCAATTTCACTTCCAAACGCTGGTATTTCGGCTGCCGGATATATCAGCGTCGCTGCAAGACGACCAGGCTCGCGATGACTTCAAAGCAAAACGACAAGAATGGTTTGAAGCATTCAAGAAGCGGATGGACGGCAAGCTGGACTCGGAATTTGCTGAAATCGTTCGCGATGACCCGCAGGTGGATGCATGGCTGCACGAAGAAAGGGGTGAACCCACAGAAATCAAGGAGAGCCAACATCTGGCGCCGCTTTTCCGCGCCTACCGAGAACTCCGGATTATGCATCAGATAGATTACGCGAATTGCAAGCTGGTGGATGACCAGAAATTGTTTTCTGGTTCACCGCCACGACAAGCCGCCGTTTTGCGCAACGCCGGCTATGCTTGCATTATCGTACTTGTGGTAATCCACTTTCTTATCCTGATCGGCGCTGTCTCCCAGGCTTTGTTCTGGACGCAATTCCGGTCGGAATTGAGCGTAATCGTTATGATTGTCGCCTTTACGGCGCTCGGTGTACAGACCCTCGAAC
>PMWW01000131.1 GCA_003165795.1 Acidobacteriaceae bacterium | reverse complement strand
TGCAGCTCCTTTTCGCCCAGCACGGCCAGAATGTCGTGCGGGTTGAGCGGGCCATCCATCAGCGGCTCGCCGGCGCGAATGCGCTCGCCTTCTTGAACGTTGATGTGAACGCCACGCGGTACCTGGTATTCCTTCTCGGTACCGTTGTCGGCGACCACGTAGATTTTGCGCTGACCCTTGGCCACATCGCCGAACTTCACCACGCCATCGATCTCGCTGATGACCGCGGTTTCATGCGGCTTGCGCGCCTCGAACAGCTCCTGCACGCGCGGCAGACCACCGGTGATGTCCTTGGTCTTGGTAGTCTCGCGTGGGATCTTCGCCAGCACGTCGCCCGGCGTCACCGTGTCGCCATCCAGGATCATCAGGTGAGCGCGGGAGGGCATCAGGTACCGCTTGCTCGTCTTCGCACCCTTGATGATGATAGTTGGCTGGCGCTTTTCGTCCGGCGAATCGACCACCACGTGGCGGGACAAGCCCGTCACTTCGTCGACTTCCTCGTGTAGCGTCATGCCATCCTGCAGGTCCTTGAACTGCACNNACCGTGCCGCCGATTTCGGTCAGGATCGCGAAGGTGTACGGATCCCACTCGACCAGCACATCGCCGAGCGAGACGTGCACGCCCTCTTCGACCTTGACCTTGGCGCCGTAAACCACCGCGTAACGCTCCTTCTCGCGGCCCTTCTCGTCCAGGATGGCGATAGACCCGTTGCGGTTCATTACCACCAGGTGGCCTTCCTTGGCGCGTACCGTGATCAGGTTGATGAAGCGTACCGCTCCGTTGTTCTTGGCATCCAGGCGCGACTGCTCGCTAACTCGCGAGGCCGTGCCGCCGATGTGGAAGGTACGCATGGTGAGCTGCGTTCCCGGCTCACCGATGGACTGCGCCGCGATGACGCCGGTGGCTTCACCCAGCTCAACCAGTCGGCCGGACGCCAGGTTGCGGCCGTAGCACATCACGCAGACACCGCGCTTCGATTCGCAGGTCAGCACCGAACGAATCTTCACCCGTTCGATACCGGCAGCCTGCACCGCAACCGAGAGGTCTTCCGTGATCTCCTGGTTGATGTCGACGATGACGTTGCCTTCGTAGTCCTTGATCTTCTCCAGCGAGACGCGGCCCACGATGCGGTCGCGCAACGCTTCGATGATCTCACCCGACTCCACGATGGAGGTGACGTAGATGCCATCAACGGTGCCGCAATCGTACTCGCTGATGATCACGTCCTGCGCCACGTCCACCAGGCGACGCGTCAGGTAGCCCGAATCCGCCGTCTTGAGAGCGGTGTCGGCCAGTCCCTTACGGGCGCCGTGGGTCGAGATGAAGTACTCCAGCACCGTGAGGCCTTCGCGGAAGTTCGCCGTGATCGGTGTCTCGATGATTTCGCCCGAAGGCTTGGCCATCAAGCCGCGCATACCCGAAAGCTGGCGGATCTGCTGTTTCGATCCGCGAGCGCCGGAGTCGGCCATGACGTAAATCGGATTCAGGTCGCCGGCCTTGTCCTCCTGCTGCATGCCCAGGAACATCTCGTCGGCCACCTTCTCGGTAATTGCCGACCAGATTTCCACCACCTTGTTGTAGCGTTCACCGTTGGTGATGGCGCCGTCCAGGTACTGCTGCTGCACCGCAATCGCCTGCTTCTCGGCGTCGCGCACCAAGCCCGCTTTGCCAGCCGGGATAACCATGTCGTCGATGCCGATCGACAAGCCCGCCTTGGTGGCATAGTGGAAGCCGAGCTGTTTGATGCCGTCGAGCAACCGCACCGTCGTTTCCAGTCCGAAACGCAGGTAGCAGTAGTTCACCAGGTTGCCGCTGCCCTTCTTCTTGAGCAGGCCATTGATGTACGGCATGTCCGGCGCGCCACGCTTCAAGTGATCGTTCATGATGGCGCGGCCCACGGTGGTCGAGATGTACTGCCGTTCGAAGTTCGTCGGCTCGGTGTGGCTCACGTCCTGATCGTCGTACGCGGTGGTGAGGTCGATGACCTCGCCGGTATAGCGCAGACGAATCGGGGTCAGCGTTTCCACCTCGCCTGCTTCCTTTGCGAGAATTACTTCGTCGATATTGGCGAAGGCGCGTCCTTCACCCTTGGCTCCGGGCTTCGCTTTGGTCAGGTAATAGATGCCCAGCACCATGTCCTGCGTAGGCACGGTGATCGGCTGGCCCGACGCCGGCGACAGGATGTTGTGCGAGGCCAGCATCAGCACGCTGGCTTCGACCTGCGCTTCCGGAGACAGCGGAATGTGTACCGCCATCTGATCGCCGTCGAAGTCTGCGTTAAACGCGGTGCAGACCAGCGGGTGGATCTTGATGGCCTTGCCTTCCACCAGCACCGGCTCGAAGGCCTGAATACCCAGGCGGTGAAGCGTGGGAGCGCG
Source organism: Acidobacteriaceae bacterium (assembly GCA_003165795.1). Classification (GTDB taxonomy): domain Bacteria; phylum Acidobacteriota; class Terriglobia; order Terriglobales; family Acidobacteriaceae; genus Bog-257. The sequence continues at coordinate 10,743 of PMWW01000131.1, read as the reverse complement.
GTTCAACAACACCGGGTGATCTTTAATCACCTCTTCCAGGATGTCCCATACGATGGGCTCCTGCTGCTCCACCATTTCCTTGGCTTGCTTGATGGTAGTGCAGTGTCCGGTCTGCTCCAGGCGGTGATAGATGAACGGCTTGAACAGCTCGAGCGCCATCTTCTTCGGCAAGCCGCACTGGTGCAGCTTGAGGTCGGGACCAACCACGATCACCGACCGGCCGGAGTAGTCCACGCGCTTGCCCAGCAGGTTCTGGCGGAAGCGGCCCTGCTTGCCCTTCAGCGTGTCTGACAGCGACTTGAGCGGGCGATTGTTGGCGCCACGCAGCACGCGGCCACGGCGTCCGTTGTCGAACAGCGCGTCCACGGCCTCCTGCAGCATGCGCTTTTCGTTGCGTACAATCACTTCCGGTGCGTGCAGGTCCATCAGCTTCTTCAGCCGGTTGTTGCGGTTGATGACGCGGCGATACAGGTCGTTCAAGTCTGAGGTGGCGAAGCGGCCGCCGTCGAGTGGAACCAGGGGACGAAGCTCCGGCGGGATCACCGGGATAACGTCCAGGATCATCCACTGCGGCTTGTTACCGCTCTTGCGGAAGGCTTCGGTAACTTTCAGGCGCTTGGCATACTTCAGGCGTTTCTGCACCGAAGTTTCGGTGCGCATCTTCTCGCGCAGCTCGCCCGAGAGCGATTCGACTTCGACCCGCTTCAGCAGTTCCTTGATGGCCTCAGCGCCCATCATGGCCTTAAAGCCGCTGGCGCGATGTTCCTGGTCAAGTTCGCGATACTTGGTTTCGTCCTTGATCACTTCGTGGTCCTTGACGGGGGCCTCGCCAGCTTCGATCACCACATAGGCTTCGAAGTAGAGCACCGACTCAAGGTCGCGCAGCGAGATATCGAGGATGTGCCCGATGCGGCTGGGCAATCCTTTGAAGAACCAGACGTGCGAGCAGGGCGAAGCCAGCTCAATGTGGCCCAGCCGCTCGCGGCGAACTTTGGAGAGCGTTACTTCCACGCCGCACTTGTCGCAAATCACGCCGCGGTGTTTCATGCGCTTGTACTTGCCGCAGAGACACTCCCAATCAGTGACCGGACCGAAAATCCGGGCGCAAAACAGACCGTCACGCTCCGGCTTGAAGGTACGGTAGTTGATNNGATGCGGATGGCGTCGAAGTCGGCGATGGCGTTTCCGAGATCAAATGGACTCGAGCGGTACAAATCGTCCTCCTCCCCTGCGAACCTTCACGCTGGAAGTTGCAGGGACTTGCGGCCCATTCGCGGCCGCCGGCGGCTCCCGGTAATTTCTTTTTCGCTGGGTGCCGTCTCCTGCGGAAGCGATGGAGACGGCTACCCCGATCCTGATTGCGACTTCTGGCCTAGTCGGCCGCGAGTGGAGGCGCCGAGGCCACGGGCACCTTACGCTCGTTGGTCTTGATCAGCTCCACGTCGAGGCACAGCGANNCCGCCGAACTGCGCCTTGCCGCCCAGCGGCTGCTGGGTAATCAGCGAGTATGGTCCGATGGAACGGGCGTGGATCTTGTCGTCGACCAGGTGAGACAGCTTGAGCATGTAGATATAACCAACCGTTACCGGCTGCTCGAACTTGTCACCCGTCATACCGTCGTAGAGATAAGCCTTGCCCGACGTCGGCAACCCGGCTTCCGCCAACAGCGACTTGATCTCGTCTTCTTTCGATCCGTCGAAAACCGGCGAAGCGAAGTAGACACTTTCTTTCATCCCGTCGGCTGCCCGCTCCAGCAATTCGTCGTCGAGGTTGATGAGGCTCTCCACAAAAGGAGTGCCCCTGAACATGGACTTGAGCTCCTTGCGCATGTGTTCGGCCTTGGAGTTCTCCTTCAACAGCTCGCCAATCTTCTGTCCGAGCTCATAGCCGGCCCAGCCCAGGTGAGTCTCCAGGATCTGGCCCACGTTCATACGGCTGGGTACGCCCAGGGGATTCAGCACGATCTCCACCGGCGTTCCATCTTCGAGGTATGGCATGTCCTCTTCCGGCAGGATGCGCGCGATGACGCCTTTGTTTCCGTGGCGTCCGGCCATCTTGTCGCCTACGCTGAGCTTGCGCTTCATGGCAACGTAGATTTTCACCAGCTTGATTACGCCGGGAGGAAGTTCGTCGCCCTTTTGCAGCTTTTCGACTTTCTCACGGACGATCTTGCGCAGCACGTCAATCTGCCGCGAGGTCATCTCCTCGATTTCGTCGATCTGCTCGTTGATGCGCGGGTCCTTGTCGGCGAACTTGATGCGCTTCAGGTTGCGGGTCGAGATGCGCTCGATGGTGTCGCGATCGAGAATCACTTCCTTGGTCAACAGCCGCTTGTTGGTGCGCTCGTCGTGCAGGTCGGCAAGGACCTCTTTGCCGCCCAGCAGCGATTCCAAGCGCTTCAAACGCTCGTCGGTGAGGATTCGGATCTCGTCGGCCAGGTTTTTCTCCAGCTTGGCAACCTGGTCGCCTTCAATCATCTTGGCGCGCTCGTCCTTCTCCTGGCCTTTGCGAGAGAAGATCTTCACGTCAACCACCGTGCCCTCGATGCCCGGAGGACAGGTGAGCGAAGCGTCGCGAACGTCGCCCGCCTTCTCGCCAAAGATGGCCCGCAGCAGCTTCTCTTCCGGAGTGAGCTGGGTTTCGCCCTTGGGCGTGACCTTGCCCACCAGAATGTCGCCGGCTTTGACGGTCGCGCCGATGCGGATGATGCCGCTCTCGTCGAGATCGCGCAGCGCCGACTCGCTGACGTTGGGAATGTCGCGCGTCACTTCTTCGGGACCTAGCTTGGTATCGCGCGACTCGATCTCGAACTCCTCGATGTGGACGGAGGTGTAATAGTCCTCCTTCACCATTTTTTCGGAGACCAAGATCGCGTCCTCAAAGTTGTAACCGCGCCACGGCATGAAGGCGACCAGGACGTTGCGTCCCAGCGCCAGCTCGCCCATGTCGGTGCAGGGACCGTCGGCGATGACCTGCCCTTTGGCTACGCGCTGCCCCCGCTTCACGATAGGGCGCTGGTTGATGCACGTGTTCTGGTTGGAGCGCTTGAACTTGGTGAGCTGATAAATGTCGCTGCCCACCTCGCGCGAGAGTTGCATGGGATGGTGCTCGCCCTCGACGCGCACGATGATGCGCTCGGAGTCGACTGAGTCAATGATGCCGCTGCGGCGGGCCAAAACGACCGCACCGGAATCGCGCGCCGTTACCCCTTCCATTCCCGTGCCGACGATGGGCGCCTGCGCGCGCAACAGCGGCACTGACTGGCGCTGCATGTTTGCGCCCATCAGCGCGCGGTTGGCGTCGTCGTGTTCCAGGAAGGGCACCAGCGAAGCGGCCACTGAAACCAGCTGCTTGGGACTTACGTCGATGTAATCCACATCGTCGCGGTTGACCAGCACGAAGTTGCCGGCCTTGCGAGCGTTGACCAGTTCCGCAACAATGCGGCCCTTGTCGTCGATTTCCGCGTTGGCCTGCGCGATGACGTGACGGTCTTCCTCCCACGCCGACAGATAGAACGAGAATGGCTCGTAATCGATCAGCTTCTTGCGGCGTTCCTTGAGATCGTTGTTGGCCTTGACGGCCTCAGCTTTCTCCAGGTGATCGCCGACGCGATGGTCGCTGTCGCCGGCATTCACCACGCTGATGAAGTCGAGCACGCGCCCGCTCTTCACCTTACGATAGGGCGACTCGATGAAACCGTAGTCGTTGATACGCGCGTAGCAGCTGAGCGACGAAATCAGACCGATGTTCGGGCCTTCCGGCGTCTCGATCGGGCAGATACGTCCGTAGTGCGTGGGGTGAACGTCGCGGACTTCGAATCCCGCGCGCTCGCGCGACAGGCCACCCGGACCAAGGGCCGACAGACGGCGCTTGTGCGTGATCTCCGACAGCGGATTCGTCTGGTCCATGAACTGCGACAACTGCGACGAACCGAAGAACTCGCGAATCGCAGCCATTACCGGCTTGGCATTCACCAAGTCATGCGGCATGGCCGTCGACATCTCCTGGTACACGCTCATCTTTTCCTTGATGGCGCGTTCCATGCGGACCAGGCCGATGCGGAACTGGTTCTCCAGCAGCTCACCCACGGCGCGCACGCGGCGGTTGCCCAGATGGTCGATGTCGTCCACCGAGCCAATGTTCTTGCGCAGCTTCAGCAGGTAGCGGATGGTCCCGTAGAAGTCTTCCGGCTCCAGCGTGCGATTGTCGAGCTTGGTAGCGTCTTCGCTCTCGAACAGCTTGATGTTGAACTTCAGCCGGCCCACTCGCGAGAAATCGTACTTCCGCGAATCGAAGAACATTCCGTGGAAGAGCGAAGTCGCGGTGTCGAGCGTCGGCGGATCGCCCGGACGCAACTTGCGATAGATCTCGATCAGAGCTTCCTGCGGCGTTTCGACCGAATCGCGGCGCAAGGTCGCGCTGATCACCGTGCCTACATCGTCGCGCTCGGGAAAGAAGACGTGGACTTCCGCCACGCCCGCTTCCAGCATCTTGGACAGCTTTTCGGCGGTAAGCTCGGTGTTGGATTCCAGCAAAATTTCGCCGGTGTTGGTATCGACGACATCGGCGGCAACGAAGGCGCCTTCCAGGTCCGTGAGGTCAGCTTCAATTTCTGCAATGCGCTGCTTCTGGATCTCCTTCATCACCGCTGCCGTAACTTTGCGGCCAGAGTGCGCAATCTCTTCGCCGCTCTTGGTGGCGATGCGATGCGCCAGCTTCATGCCCAGCAGGTTCGTGGGCTTCTCGGCGCCAGGTTCCAGCGTCCAGTACAGCTTCTTGTCGCGGATGGCGATGCGATCGATGGTGTAGAAGGTACGCAGGATGTCTTCATCCGAGCGCAAACCCAGCGCGCGCAGGAAGATGCTTCCCAGGAACTTGCGCTTGCGGTCGATGCGCACGTAGAGCACGTTCTTCTGGTCGTATTCGAACTCGACCCAAGAGCCGCGGTAGGGAATGATCTTGCCCAGGAAATAGGTGCGGTTGTTGGCGGTCTCGAAGAAGACGCCCGGCGAACGGTGTAACTGGCTGACGATCACGCGCTCGGTGCCGTTGATGATGAAGGTGCCATTGGCCGTCATCAACGGGATGTCGCCGAAGAAGACTTCCTGCTCCTTCATGTCGCGAATGGAGCGGTTGCCGGTCTCCGGATCCTTATCGTAGATAGTGAGGCGCATGGTGACCTTCAGCGGCGCGGAGTAAGTCATGCCGCGCTCCTCGCATTCGGCCACGTCGTATTTCAACTGCAGTCCCACCGGATCGCCGCACTTGTTACAGAAATCGGGCGTATTGGCGTTGTAGGTGCCGCACTTGTTGCACAGCACATCGCCCAGATGGAATGGGTCGGTCTTCACCGTCGCGCCGCAATTGCGGCAAGTGGTGCGCAGGTGGTTCAGGCCCTTAAGGTGGCCGCACTTGCACTCCCAGTTGCCGATGGCGAACTCGACAAAGTCCAGCTGCGAGACGTTGCGGAAGTCGCTAATCGGGAACACCGACTGAAACACCGCCTGCAGGCCGGCATCGTCACGTTCGCTAGGCAGCGAATCCATTTGCAGAAAGCGATCGTACGAACGCTTCTGCACCTCGATGAGGTTGGGAATCTGAATGGTCGCCGGAATTTTTGAAAAGTCGAACCGATTTCGGTTGGCAGTTTTCTGTTGCGCCATGTATAAAGCTCCTAATCAGTACCGTCCAACGTCGCTCACGTTGGCGGTGCAAGACGTAATGCGGATGTGCGACGGAGAGGACTGCCGTCTCACGATGACAGGTCGTGGCGTTTTGCGATCACAAGACTGGAATTTCCGGCGCTCGATACCTTTGCGCAAAGTGAGGCGGCCAAGGTTCGCAGCCCACTTGCCAAACGGCGTCGCATAATCACTTTTACGCAAAAACACGATTGCGCCCGCAGAGACAGAACTCCCCGTGAGCGCCTTTTGAGGCGTCGTGCAATCCCATGACCACTTGGCCTGAGAAATCGGCACATTTCGTGCCGCCATGTTTTTTGCGTCCCGCGCCAGTATTTTCAGGCCTTGTCCTCGTCCAGCCTGCCGCCGCGTCTGAGCTGACACGATCCGGCGAAGCTAGCCGCCTGCCACTACCTGTTTTGATGCCCGGATTCCGAAAAAGAATCCGGCGCTCAACGATGCCCGGGAATTCCGCAGTCCCTGCTGAGGGAACTGCTTTGCTTCCTCGGCTTCATCGCGCCTCTCCACGACCGCTCCGACGTGAGGAGGAACGTAGCCGCCGCCCCGTACCCGAGGGCGGTAGCAGCCAGAACTCCGGTCAGCGCGCCCGGAGTGAAGTGCCCCGTTCCGTCATTTGCCCGTCAGCCAGCGCCAAGCCAGCGCGTTAACGGAGGGCCGCCGGGGAACGGGGCGGATTCCCCTACTTCACCTCGACGGTCGCTCCCGCCTCAGTGAACTTCTTCTTGATGCTCTCGGCTTCGTCCTTGTTCACGCCCTCTTTGATGGTCTTGGGCGCGCCATCTACCAGGTCCTTGGCTTCTTTCAAACCCAGGCTGGTGACTTCACGGACAGCTTTGATCACGTTGATTTTGTTTGCACCCACGGCCGTCAGGACGACCGCAAACTCGGTCTTCTCTTCCGCCGGGGCCGCAGCCGCTGCGGCTCCGCCGCCGGCCATCACGACCGGGGCCGCGGCCGCCGCCGAAACGCCAAGACGCTCTTCCAGTTTCTTCACCAGGGCCGCCGCATCCAAAAGCGACAAGCCGACGATTTGTTCTTCCAACTGCTGCAGATCCGCCATGTGTTTGTCCACCTATTCGTTATTCGTTGGGTTGATTTCGTTATCTAGCTCTGAGGTTTCCAATGTGCTTGCCCGCGCGCCAGACCCGCCCAGGAGCACCCCTCACCACGGATAACTCAATCTCTATGAAAGCGCTTTCACGCTCCCAAACTTGTGTACGGCTCCAGCTCAGGCCTGCGCCTCTACCGCCGCCGGCTCGGCCGCTGGGGTTGCGGGCGCCGCTTCCGCTGCGCCACCAAACTTGTTTTTCTCCACCCCCTGGTTGATCACCACGGCGATGTCGCGGCCCACCGCGTTCATCACGGTCACCAGCCGCTGCGCCGGAGCGCTGATCAGGAACAGCAGCTTGGAGTGGATTTCTTCCTTGGACGGCATGCTGGCCAGCGCGTCGATGTCCTTGATGGCAATGACGCGGCCTTCTACGATGCCAGCCTTGAAACTGTACTCGGGATGGTCTTTGGCGAACTTGCTCAGCGCCTTGGCCAGTGCGACCGGATCGCCGCTGGTGTAGGCGATCGAGGTCACCCCAGCGAGGTCCTTCATCGCCTCTTCCACCGCTGTGCCCTTGGCAGCCAGCTCCGCCAGCGTGTTCTTCACCACCCGATAGTGGCCACCTACGCTGCGCACCGCCTTGCGGAGTTCGAAATCCTTTTCCACCGTCAGCTTGGCGAACGTGCCAACGATGGCGTGGCTGGCGCCACGGAACTCTTCCGTGAGCTTTCCAACTTCTTCGATTTTCTTCGCTTTAGTAACGGCCATGTTCAAATCCTTTTTCTAGAGCACCTTGAAATGCTTCTCTTTTCCGCATTTTGGGCCCGTGCTTCCGCCGCGCTTCGTGGCGCCGGCTAAATTCTTGGGTCAGTTAGGCGCCGCGTTCAGCGCGCGCCGCAGCCTCCACCGCCGAAACGTCAATCGAGACGCCCGGTCCCATGGTCGAACTGAGGAAGCAGCCCTTGATATATTTGCCCTTCGCCACCGTAGGCTTCGCCTTGATCACGCTGGTGATCACCGTGGCCGCGTTCTCCACCAGCTTCTCGGGCGGGAACGAAATCTTGCCCACCGGCACGTGGACCAGGGCCGTCTTATCAGTACGGAACTCCACCTTGCCGGCCTTGGTTTCCCTCACCGCGTTGGCTACGTCGAAGGTCACCGTCCCGGTCTTCGGATTGGGCATCAGACCACGTGGTCCCAGCACCTTGCCCAGACGGCCNNCTTGCCCAGCCCGTGCGGCAGAACCACGGTGCCGCGGACCATCTGGTCGGCGTGCTTGGGATCGACACCCAGGCGCATCGTCAAGTCGACGGTCTCGTCGAACTTGGCGTACTTCACTTTCTGCAAAAGGGGCACCGCATCCTGAAGCGGATACGACTTGGCTTCGACGCCGGCGCGCGCCTTCTCGATGTTCTTTCCGGATTTCTTCATCCTGCTCCTCATCTCCCACCGCTGCTCCTTGTTGCCGAACAGCCGTGGTGTTTACGATTGTTCCGATAACGCGGGCCTTCAGTCCCGCGTTCGCCACCGGACGATTTTGTTGCCTTCCCGACTGAGATCGACAGATCTCTCTTGCGAAGGCAGGTGTGTCTCATACCGATAATGCGGGCCTGAAGGCCCGCTCTACCAACTAGGCGGTTACTTCAATGCCCATGGAGCGCGCCGTACCCTTCACGCTCTTGATCGCTGCTTCCACCGAAGCCGCGTTCAGGTCAGGCATCTTCTGCTTGGCGATTTCCAGGACCTGCTTCTCGGTGACCTTGCCCACTTTGTCCTTGTTGGGCGTGCCCGATCCCTTCGCCACGCCCGCGGCGCGCTTCAACAGAATCGCGGCCGGCGGCGTCTTGGTGATGAAGGTAAACGAGCGGTCGGTGTACACCGAAACCACGACCGGAATGATCAGGCCGTCAAGCTCCTTGGCGCTGGTCCTCGCATTGAACTGCTTGCAGAATTCCATGATGTTGATCTGCGCCTGACCGAGCGCCGGACCAACCGGGGGAGCCGGCGTAGCCTTGCCCGCCGCTATCTGCAACTTCACCGAACCGGTAACTTTTTTTGCCATGTTTGCTCTTTTTCAGTCGGGACCATTCGCCCGAATCATTTATGAAACCGTAGAACTCAATGCCAACATCACAGTCGGGACTAATTTCTTCTGTATCGGGTCAGCCGCCAAACCCAGGCCCTCAAGGCTGTGCGCGCCGACTACCTCCATCTCGCCTGACTCCGCCATAACCACGATGTCAGGCACGGACAGCCCGTCTGTACCGATGTAAACAATCCCTAAGTCGCACTCCAGCACCTTCCCCTCAATCGTGCGGAAAGGCATGCGGCGAGTAGCGACAACACCCAAGCGCCTAAGACGCTCCCGGGAAATCCAGCTATAAGCCGCGCCCGTGTCCACGAAAAGATCCAACTCCTCCACCGTTTCGGGATGCTCGGGATTCCACACTCGCAACTTCGCTGAAAACCTGCCCATGGTCTTTCTTAGGTAATAACTTTTTCGACCTGACTGAACCCCAGTTCCACCGGAGTCGAGCGCCCGAAAATGGTGACCATCACCTTCAAGGTCTCGCGATCTTCGTTCACCTCATCCACCACGCCGGTAAAGCTGGCGAAGGGACCTTCGCTGATACGCACGGATTCGTTCTTCTCGAACTTGACCTTGAGCTTCGGCTTTTCCTTGCTGTCGGCCACGCGATAGACGATCTGCTGAACTTCTTCTTCCGACAGCGGAGTAGGCTGCTGGCCAGTGCCGACAAACCCGGTCACGCGCGGCGTTCCCTTCACCACATGCCACACGTTGTCGTCCATGTCCATCTCCACCAGCACGTAGCCGGGATAGAACATGCGCTCGCTGGTGTACTTCTTGCCGCCGCGAACTTCGGTGACCGATTCGGTTGGAATCAGCACCCGGCCAATCCGGTTCTCCAACTCGGGATAGGCGCGCACCCGCGATTCGATGGATTCCTTCACCTTGCGCTCGAATCCCGAATAGGTGTGGATGATGTACCACTTCATATTCGGGTTCTGCGGATTGGCAGCCGTGGATTCAGCCGTGACCGCGCCCGATTCGCCTGTCTGGTCGGGTCCGTTACCCGGCCCACGCTGGGCGCCGTTGCTCTCCGAGTTGATGTCTTCTTCTGTCATTTTATCGCGCATCAGCGGTGCGCCAGGCTCTTCAGGAAATGATCAAGCGTCTTGCCGATGATCGCGTCCACGGCCCAAAAATACACGCCAAATAGAAACACGGTGATGATGACCACCGTGGTCGTGCCCTGCACTTCCTTGCGTGACGGGGTCGTGACCTTCCGCATCTCGGTGCGCACGTCGTTGTAAAAGCTTTTGGCGCGCTGCGGCCACGCCTTCAGTGCGCCCAGCTTGCTCTCCCCGACGTTCTCGATCGCTGCTGACTTCGCCATCTGCTACCTTTTTTCCGGCGCACCGCGCCTGCATTCCGTCATCCGCAGGCGGTTTCCGTTGCCGCCGAGGGACCTAGACGCCCCGCTTCGCGCCGAGGCGCGAAAAGGGCGCATCCAAATATCTGGCAGGGGCGGAGGGATTCNNCGTTGAGCTTACGCCCCTGTGAAGAGCACTCAGCATTCAGCTATCAGCATTCAGCCCTTGCGGGTCACCGCCTGAAATGCGACGCTCCTTGCCAGCACCCTCGAATCCTAATCCCTTGCCTTGCCGTCTGCGCTCCAACACCCATTTTAATTGGCTCAGTGCTGACGGCTAACAGCTACTTCACTTCTTTATGCGGCNNTTCTTGTTCTTGGTGGTGGAGTAATTGCGGTCCTTGCAATCTCCGCACTGCAACGTAACAATCTCTCGAGGCATTGTCCTGTTCCTTTTCGTTTACTTCGCAGCTTCCTGCCGCGAAGCCTTGTCCGCGTCCAAGCGCGGAAATCAGCGGAGTCGTCGAGCATTCCGCCGAGAAACTTTGGGGGCCCCACTCATTCCACAAGCCGGAATGAGTGGGGCACCCAAAGT
>PMWW01000042.1 GCA_003165795.1 Acidobacteriaceae bacterium | reverse complement strand
ATCAGCCAGTTCGGCAAGATCATCCGCATCGATACCAAGAACATCCGCGAAGCCGGCCGCTCCACCCAGGGAGTGCGCCTGCTGCATCTGGAGGAAGGCGACCGCCTGGCAGCCGCGTCAGTCATCCCACCGGAAGAAGTAGTCGAACCCGGCGACGGCGAGAGCGGCGTGCTGGTGCAGTAAGGCAGAACCTGTATTCTGGCACAGCGGGAGACATGTCACCACCGAGTCCGCCCCCTGGCGATTTTATCGCTGCAAAGCAGTCATTTTTGCGTTTGCGGCCTAGCAACTTGGTGTATAGTGTGATTTCTTCGCCGGTGATCCAATGATCGTCTCATTCTCTGTGTCCAATTTTAGGTCATTTTCTTCCGAGGAAACGCTTTCTTTAGTCGCGAGCAACCGCCTAGTTGCGCACCCAGAACACGCTGTTCCGATTCCTGATTCGACGGAGAAAGTGCTTCGAGCCGCGGTTCTCTACGGCGCTAATGGGGCGGGAAAATCCAACCTTTTCAAAGCCCTTCAATATTTAAAAAAAGTAGCTTTGGGACCTCGTAATAAGGGCGGCGGAACCGGGCGGACAATATTTCGCTTTGGCGACCGGCGAGAAGAGCCTTCAACCTTTGATCTTCAGTTTATCGCGAACAATCGCCTCTATCGGTTCGGATTCAAAGTGGATGATCAGCGGATCGTTGAAGAATGGCTGGCGCAGGTGATCGGCAAGCGTGAGAGAACTTTGTACGAGCGGATTACCGGTCAGGATGGGGCGGTGAGGATCGAGCTTCAAGGATTTCGGGATAATGAAAAGCTGAACGCCTTGGCCAAGGTCGGGGGGCCCCAAAATCAGTCATTCCTTGCGACGATCAATGTCACCTTGGATTCGTCGGATTTAGGAGATGAATTTTCTGAAATCATAGGGTGGTTCAAAGGCGACTTGGTACTAACGCCTCCGAATGAGCCCCTAGCGCCAATCGGCGCCTTACTCTCACATGACGCTGATTTTTTAAAGTTTGCGGGTGGTTTTCTCAAAGTGTCGTCAACCGGAGTTGACCATTTGGACATTGTCAAAAGGGAGATCTCTGAGGATGAGCTGCGTGAATTCCTTCCCAAGAATCTCGCTACGAAAGTGCTCAAAGATTTGAGCGAAGGAACGGCGGACGTGGCTATACTTAGCCTGAGCGAGGGCAAAGAGCTGCTGGTGGAACGGAAGGACGAAACTCACTACTATACCATCGCGATCCAAGCCGCCCATGAAGATCAAGCCGGGAATACTATTCCGTTCGAACTGACTGACGAATCTGATGGTACACAGCGACTACTTAATCTCATTCCTGCACTCCGACATTTAGAAGCCACAAGTGCCGTGTATGTTATCGATGAGATTGATCGCAGTCTTCACCCGATTCTCGTCTGGAAATTCTTGGAATACTTCCTGAAGTCGTGTACATCTTGCAAGAGCCAGATGATTGTAACGACACACGAGTCGAACCTCCTCGATCTAGACTTGCTACGTCGTGATGAAATCTGGTTTTCGGAGAAGGATCGAAGTTGTTCAACGCGACTCTACTCGCTGATGGATTTCAAAGTGCGCGATGATCTTGCAATCCGCAAACACTATCTTCAGGGGCGTTTCGGCGCTATACCCTTCTTGGGTAATCTCGACTGTTTGGTAGGTAATGGTAATGAGGATCGGCAGGATGAGCCTTCTCCAGCGTAAGCCTCGTCCTCTAACTCGTGATACTGACAGTCTTAGAAATGACCGTTTGTTTATCATCGCGTGCGACGATACATACGCGCCCAAGCAGTATTTTGATTTCTTCCGGATTCCACGCGTAAAGATTCACGTTGTTCCTACGCCCGACGGCACGTCAGCCGCTCAACATGTTCTAGGAAGAATTTTGCAATTTGACCATGAACCAGGCGACGAACTTTGGATGGTGCTCAACACCGATCACTGCACCGCCGGAACCCATCTCACCAGCTTCCTCCAAGCTGTCAACGAGGCTCGACGACAGGGAGTAAATGTCGCCTTGAGCAAACCATGTTTTGAGCTTTGGCTACTGCTACATCATCTTGATGCGGCTGCTGTAACCGGACTTGCAGATGCGCATGCAGTCATCCAGGCGCTACGGACAACTTTAGGACAATATAACAAGACGCAGCTAAGAAAGTCCGACTATCCCCTGACGTTCGTTATTGAGGCTTGCCAAAGGGCGGAAAGACTGGACTCAGTCGTTGGAGGCGGAGAGCTTCCCGCTGGTAACACAAGCCGCATATATTTGCTTTGGAAAGCGATCGTTGCCAAAGCTCTACCGACGCAGCTTCCCGCGGAACTCAGAGTTCTACTGCCAGTTGGAGCCGCCGCCGGGAATGAGTCTAGAACATTAAGCAGCTGAGCGCAGCTATCGCGTCACCCTGGTGCCAGGTGGCCCAGGTTCGCCCTTCGGTCGGGCTAACCTGGGATCACTGCCAACGGAATCCTGCCCTAACCGCTATGCGCTCTTGGCCTGCCAGGATTTCATCTCGTCGGCTGAGGGGCCGTACATGCCGGGGATCTCGATCTCGTTCAGCCGCAGATACACGCCCAGCTGGGCGCGATGATGGATCAGGTGGTTCATCACCACGCTGCGGATGACGATCGACCGCGGCATGGAGGGGATGGTCTGTCCCGCTTTTGATCTCAACGTCCAGATCACGGCGAGCTGCTCGTCCGTGGCAGCCTCAATCGCCGTGCGTCCCGCGCGTACATTCTTGTCGAAAGACTCGAGTAGTTCCTGCCGCGTTTTCGGTTCGAAGGGTTTGTAGGTCGCCGGATCCAGCTCCAGCACTTCCTTGGTCATGGTCTCCTTCGCCCAACCCGGCAGCTCGGCAACATGGCCAGCGAGCCGGCCTAACGACATCGATTTCTGGTGCGGCTGGTAGTCGGGAATTCTTTCCGGAACACGTTCCAGCAATTTGCGTGTACTCGCCATCTCCTGGTCGAACTCGGGGAGAAGCATGTCTCGAATAGCCATCGAACACTCCCAGCCGCGCTAGCGGCAACTGAGCCAGGATATCAACAATCCGAGGCCAAGGAATTAAGCGGCAGCAACTCCATGCTGGCAAAAAGACGTGCCGATTTAGTGCGCCGGCGCGAGATGCCGAACGCTGCGCAGAAGAGGCCCGCTCCCCCAGAAATCGCATCATCCGGAAATGCCTTCCAACGCCGCCAGGACGGTCGCGTCGTGAGCTGGCTCGACCGTCCGCAGGTCGAGGAGCACGTTGCCGTCTTCCACGCGAGCGATGATGGGCGTTCCCCACTGGCGCAGGCGGCGCAGGAGTTCATCGGCGCTGTTGTTCTGGCTGCGAATGGCGAGCGCTCGCGTCGGCAAAGTTGACCCGGGCGCCGAGCCACCGCCGAGGACCGAGCGTGATTCGATAATGTCGATCTGCAGTTGAGGCGAGCTAATTCGTAGTTGCCGAGCGATGTGTTCGGCCCGATGCGCGAGGTCGTCTTCGGAGAGGCGCATCATGCGCAGCACCGGAATCGAATCGTAATCCTCGCGAAGGTAGGCCAGCAGCGTAGCCTCCAATGCGGCGTAGAACATTTTGTCTACGCGGAGGACGCGGAAGAGAGGATTGGAGCGGATCTTCGCGACCAACTCGGGACCGCCGCTGATGAGGCCGGCTTGCGGGCCGCCGAGCAGCTTGTCGCCACTGTAAGTAACGACGCCGATGCCGGCGCGGAGGCGGTCGGCGATCATCGGTTCGCCGCTTATGCCGACCCGGCGGAGGTCGAACAGTTCGCCACTGCCCAGGTCTTCCATCACCGGGAGGTTGTGCTTGCGGCCTAGCGCGGCAAGTTCTTCCAGCGAAGGCTGCTGGGTGAAGCCAACAATTTGGAAGTTGGACCGATGGACGCGCAGCAGCAGCCTTGTTCTCTCGGTAATGGCCGCTTCGTAGTCGGCGATGCGGGTGCGGTTCGTCGTGCCGACTTCACGAAGGATTGCGCCCGATTTGGCCATGACATCTGGAATTCGGAACGAACCGCCGATCTCGACCAACTCGCCGCGCGAGACAATCACTTCCCCGCCCTCGGCCAGCGCGTTCAACGTTAACAGCACGGCGGCGGCGTTGTTATTGACGACGATGGTGGAGACTTCTCGCCCGGCAGAGTTCAACAGTTTCGCAAGTAAGCGACTGACGTGGCCATCGCGTTTGCCGCGTTCGCCGGTGGCGAGATCGAATTCCAGGTTCGAATAGCCGCTTGAAATCTGGGTGACGTGTTCGAGGGCAGAACCGCTGAGCGGTGCGCGGCCGAGATTGGTGTGAAGGATGACGCCGGTGGCGTTGATGACCGGACGTAGCGAGTAAGAGAGACCGGTCTGCAGTCGCTGTGCGATTGTTGGCGATAGTTGATCGATCGCAGCGTTGAGCTGGGGTTCGTCGAGGTCGCCTGCTGTGACTTTGGCGCGGAGGTCTTCGATGGATGCGCGCGATGCTTCGAGCGTGGCGGCGTGGCCAAATTGTTGCGCCAGCGTTTGCAGAGCTTCGTTACGAAGCAGTTCGTCGATGGAGGGCAGCAGACGGAAGAGATCAGGATTGGAAGTGGCTTTCACGGTTGGAATAGTTTGCGCGTTCAGCAGTGCAGTTTCAAGTTTCGAGAAGAACATTGCACCACAGAGGCGCAGAGTCAATGCAGATTGCCTGAGCGGCAAAGACCAGCTTCATCGCTGCAATAGGGATGCTTCGACTCGTCCGCCAAAGGCGGGCGGGCCCGCTCAGGATGACCGCCGGAATAAAGGGACGGCTCGCTCAAGATGACACGTGGCAAATAACCCACAGATGACAGCAAATTTCCGCTCGCGAAGCGATGCCTTACCTCCAGCGGAAGACGCGGCGCAGCAGCAGGCCGATCACTATCCCGCCCGCTATGAACCCGGCGGCCCGTTGCCGATCGAAGAGGCCGACGAAGCGCGTGCCTGATTCGGTAATCTCCAAGGCGCCCACCGGTCTGGCCCTGACCATTCCCCCGCCACCACCGCCGCCGTTTGTCTTCTCCGACTCGGAGTCCGCGCCTCCACCACCGCCCGCACCCAGGCAGTAGCTGACGCGAGCAATGGGAATGATGGTTTTGCCGTGGGCTTCGATGGGGTCGCCGAAAACATTTTGTACCTGCGCGGTGACGGCCAGGTGGTCGACCAATGTTTCGAGCATTTCTTTGGGATCGATCATGGAAAATTCCTTTTGAAAACCACATCCACAGAGATGACGCCCCTCAGCCCGGAGGTGCTGTTCCTGAGGTCTGTGTCATAGCTGGTGTCGCCGCTCTGCGGCTCGGTTCTTTTTCCCCTTTATCGGGGGCTGACGCCCCCGCCTAACAGCATCTCGCCGCTGCGCGGCTAGTTTTCACGCTCGTTTGATGCGAGGCTTCCCACCGTTTCGTTTACCGAGTGAAAAAAACAGGTCCCTCCACTCGGACTCAACCACCCCGCCAGACGCAAAAGCGGCGCCCGTCGGGGGCCCCGGTCAAGTCCTCGGTTGGGATGACACATCAGAAAAGTCGCGTGCCGGGCGGACGATCACGCAACCAAATCGTAACCGTTTTCGTCAGTTCATCCTACTTCGACCAGGCCGTAGCGCCGGTTCCAGTGGCTGCGCAGGTGTTGCACGGCGCGGGCGATCTCGTCCTTGGTGAGATCGGCATTCGGACCGGCAAGCACGTAGCGCGCCTCTTTGCGCGCGGCTTCCAGCAGATCGCGATCGCGCAGCAAGTTTGCCACGCGGAAGTTCGGCATGCCCGCCTGCCGCGTGCCAAAAAATTCTCCCGGACCCCGCTGCTGCAAATCCAGCTCGGCAATCTCGAAACCATTTTGCGTGCGAACCATGGCGTCGAGACGCTGCTGGGCTTCGATGGAAACTTTCCCGCCGGTCATGAGAACGCAATAAGACTTGGCTGAGCCGCGGCCAATACGTCCGCGCAACTGGTGAAGCTGCGAGAGGCCGAAGCGTTCGGCGTGTTCGATGACCATGATGTTGGCGTTGGCTACGTCGACGCCGACTTCGATGACTGTGGTGGAGACGAGCACGTCGATCTCGCCGCGCTGGAAACTGGCCATGGTGGCGTCTTTGTCGTCGGCGCTGATGCGCCCGTGCAGCAAGCCAACGTGCAGGCTGGCGAACTCGTGGCTGCGCAAGCGGTCGTGCATCTTGATGGCGGCCTTCAATTCGCCCTCACCGGGGCCCCCGGCGCGCCCGCTGTTGGCGCGTTGGGGCGTGATCGCGCCCTCTTCGATGACGGGATAGACGATGTAGGCTTGGCGTCCGGCAGCAACTTGCTTGCGCACGAAATCCCAGACTTCGCTGGAGCGCTCGTCGCCGACGAGGCGGGTGGTGATGGGCGTGCGTCCGGGCGGCAACTCGTCGAGGACGCTGGTGTCGAGATCGCCGTACAGTGTGAGCGCGAGAGTGCGCGGGATGGGTGTCGCGGTCATCACCAGGACGTCGGGTTCGGCGGCGTTATTAGAATCGGCGGAGTCGGCCTTCTTCATCAAGCGAAAGCGCTGCAGCACGCCGAAGCGGTGCTGCTCGTCGACGACCACCAGGCCAAGCTTGTCGAACTCGACCGTTTCCTGGATGAGAGCATGGGTGCCGATGACCAGTTGTGCGTTACCCTGCGCGATGTGGTGACGCGTCTGCTTCTTGCGGCTCGACTCTTGCGATCCAGTGAGCAAGACGATGCGATATCCAGCGGCTTCGAGGATGCGCCGCGCCGACAGGTAATGCTGCGTGGCGAGAATCTCCGTCGGCGCCATGAGCGCGACCTGGTAGCCGTTCTCGATGGCGATGACCGCGGCCTCGAGGGCGACGATGGTCTTGCCGGAACCGACGTCGCCCTGCAGCAGGCGGCGCATGGGAGCGGGCCCGGCCATGTCGGCTGCGATCTCTTTCAGCACGCGCTTCTGCGCGCCAGTGGGATGAAAGGGCAGGATGCGCTTAATCGCAGCGCGCACGCGGTCGTTGATCTGGAAGGCGACGCCAGTCTGGGCGCGCATCTTGCGGCGCTTGAGTTCGAGCCCGAGTTCGAGGAAGAACAGCTCCTCGAAGATCAGCCGGATCAGCGCCGGGGTTCGAGCGGCCTGCAACTTGGTCAGGCTCTCGCCCACCTCAGGCCAGTGCGAATGCCAAAAAGCGCGGCGACGATCGATCAGCTCCAGGCGACCGCGAACCGATGCGGGGATGGCATCGGGAAGGTCCTGGTCGAGGTTCTCCAACATGGCGTGAATGACGCGACGAAACCAGCGCGCGGTGAGACGGCCATTGCCGGCGGCTTCGTAGATAGGAACGATGCGGCCGACTTCGAGCGATTGGAGCGCCTGATCTTCGCTGGCGGCTTCGGCTGCCGAGGGATCGTGGAGGATTTCGAATTGCGGCTGCATGATCTGGAAGCGGTGCCCGCCGCGATCGCCGGCTTCCACTTTGCCGTACAAAGCGACCAACATGCCGGCGCGGAATTTGTCCTGCAGATAAGTGGCGTTGAACCAGATGCACTTGAGCGTGTCCCGGCCCTGGCCGACGGTCATTTCGAAGAGAGGCATGCGGCGGGTGCGGAAGAGTCCGAAGGTGCGCACCTCGGCGATGACGCTGGCCATCTCGCCGGGGCGCAGCTCGCCGATGCCACGCGGGTTGAGACGGTCTTCGTAGCGGAAGGGCAAATGGTAGAGCAGGTCTTCGACCGTGCTGATGCCCTTCTCCAGCAAGATCTGGGCAAACTTGGGTCCGATGCCTTTGACGTACTGCACGTTGGTCGCGAGGTCGAGCACAGAGCGATGGTAAATGAAGGGAAGCTGTCAGCCTTCAGCACTCGGCATTCAGCCCGCCTATCTCTTGGACTGAATGCTGTGGCTGAGTGCTGAGGCTGAATGTCGAGTGCGCGTTTTCTTGGCATCGTCGTGGCCGCTGGCGGTGTCCAACTGAATGCGTGCTGCGAAGACTTCTCAAACAGACGATTGCCGTGGTTGGCGGCAATCTCCTCTATTACTTTGTGTTGATGCCGCATCTGCCGCCCGCGGGACGGCACCGTCCGGACCGGTTGGATCTTGGCCTGATCGCAGATTTCTGGGTATGTGTGGTGTTGTATGGGGTGCTTGAGTTGTTGGATCGGAAGTGGCGGAGCAGACGATTGGCGCGGTGAATGTGTGGCGCAGCTCTGCGGCGTGGGGTCATTGCGAGCAGCTGCAGGACAAACGCGCCGGATTGTCCTGGATAGTTATCAGCCATCAGCTTGGGGTGCGGAGCCACTTCGGGAGAGTTCCGATCGATTCGGCCAAAGAGTTTTTCACGGCGCGCTTGGTCAACGAGGGCTAGAAGTTAAGAACTAAGGAGACTCTGCTTAAGTCACGGCAATTCCCTCAGCGGCTGAAGCCNNCGGCCTCAAGGCCGTCCCCTTCAAGAAATCAGACTTAATCAGAGTTTCCCTAAAGGCGAGGGGCTAAAGGCGCATAGCGATCCCCGACCCGCGACCATTAGCCAATGGCGACTAGCGGCCTGCCTGCGCTACCATCAATTACCCATGAAGCAGGCCGTCTTCCGCGAACGCAACAAGCGCTACTATCGCGTTCTGCACACTCCCATCTGGATCTGGGTCTTCTGGGTGCTGCCCGGATACCCGCTCACCTACGACCTCTACACTCACGGGCCGGACCGGCGTCACTGGATCTGGCTGGCGATCGTGCTGGCCGCCGTGGTGTGGCGCGGTCTCGCCGGACGTCTGCCCGGATGCGAGCCGCGTCCTTACATCACACACTATGGCATCCATCAGCCTAATCTGCCTTATCGCGTGGTTTGCTACACGGCCGCGTGGATCGACATCATCGTCCCTTACACGCTCAACCTCATCGGGTTGGTTATCGCCTCTATCGAGGGCCGCTGGATGCTGAAGCAGCTCTACAGCAACCTGTACTATCCGCTGGCGCTCGCCGTCGTGCTGGCGACGGTCTTCGACTGGACGCCGCGCGCCCGCCGGGACACCTTCAGTGAAGGCGTTGAGCGGGCCTGGTTCTACGTTGCCATCTGGACGGTCGTGCCCACGCAAGTCATCAACTGGGCTGCCTGGCGCTTCGGCAAGTTCATAGATCTTTCGCCCTTGCCGTTGGCCCGTCTCCGGCTCGTCATCTGCCTGGTCTCGACCGCGCTGTTTTTCTTTCTGGGATACGCCGAGAAGCTGCCGCGCAGCCAGCGGCATTATGAAGGAATTGCGGCCGCGGGAGTGTAGAAGCAGTGGTGGGGATCAGGGGGATGGGAGCGCCATTTACGGATTAGGGTCACGGAACTACCCCGCCCAAGGAACCCGGCTTGGGCGGGCACCCTCAAGGTGGTAGGCTGGGCCACCCCCCCACTACGTGGTCTTCAATCGACATGGGATTTATCCGAAGTGCAGCCCGTGGTACACGGAATTAGATCATGAGCTACGAATTAGAGCTTGGTCCCCGGCAAGTTCAGGCGCCAACAAAAAAGGCGGCCCATTGAGCCGCCCTCTCCGATCGTTCGAACTCGAGACCTACAGAACCTGTACGTTCTCCGCCTGCCAGCCCTTGGGCCCTTTGACCACGTTGAACGAGACCGCCTGACCTTCCTGCAAGCTGCGGAAGCCATTGGTCTGGATCGCAGAATAGTGAACAAATACGTCTTCCCCATTCTGCCGGCTGATGAAGCCGTAGCCCTTCGCGTCATTGAACCACTTAACTGTTCCTTGTTCCATAGTGATGCATATTCCTTAAAGTTGATGTAGCTGCAATTCGATCGGGATGTGATGCAGGCAGGGATTGCTGCTAGGCACGAACTGCTGCGTACAACGTCGATCAATCGAGCGCCCTCATCATAGCAAACCGGGCTGCCAAATCCCAAGCAATTTTGCCGCTGCGGACTCCGCCAGATTAAGCAACATTTGTTTTCTATGCGCGCTAGCTTCTGCATCGCGTCAGGCCGCAGTGACCGCGGTTCAACCGCCTGCGAAAAAAGGCCAGCGGACATAAATCCGGCGGCGGGCTGCCGGCGCTCGAACTTAACACGGGAGATGAGCCGATCTCTGCCAGGTGTGTTCATCCTAGAGAGGATGCAGTTCTCGCCGTTCTTGATCGGCTGAGCGGGCACAATTTTGGGCACCACGCAATGATTGAGCGCAAAGAGAATGCCGCTCAAACTCTGCTATTTGCCTCCAACGATTAAGCTAAAATTGGTCGGGGAGAGAGGATTTGAACCTCCGACCCCCTGGTCCCGAA
>PMWW01000132.1 GCA_003165795.1 Acidobacteriaceae bacterium | reverse complement strand
CCCAGAAACATGTCGCCGCTGATTCCGGAAAGGCATTCGAGATAGGCAATGCGCATGGGGTAGCCGTGGCGGCGCATGGGGGCGCTCGCGAGAGATTTCATCATAGGTAAGGCGCGCGGCAGCGTCAAACCTGCTTCGCTTCTATCTTTTGTTATGCTGTTCCTCGGCTCTCCTTGTCCTTCCTAAAATCCTGTTCGCCACAAAGGCGCGGGGACACAGAGAAGAAGATAGAGCGAGAGAAGAGGGTAGAGCGGCGCTTTAGCGCCNNCCGGCCTGAAGGCCGGCTCTACCAGAAGCAAGAGCCGGAACGGCGAAAGCGGCCCCATGTATCTTGAACAGCAACGTAAACTCGCCAGCCACGTGCGCGCGTTTCTGCGCGAGAAGTACAACGTGGATTTGGCCAACATTGTCATCGACCAGCCCCCCAACGTGGAGATGGGCGAGTTCGCGCTGCCCCTATCTTTCGAGCTGGCCAAGCGGTTGCGCAAAGCTCCGCGCAAGATTGCCGAGGAGATTGTCGCCGACTTCCCGCTTCCCGAGGGCTTCGACAAGCTGGAGGTCGCCGGCGCCGGATACATTAATGCACGCCTGAAGCGTGACGTTGCGGCGCGCGCGCTGGCGTCCGGCGAGCCTCTCGGCGCTTCGGGTCACGCCGGCGAAGGCGCAGCCAACGTGAGCGGCAAAATTCTGGTCGAGCACACCAGCATCAANNATCGACAACACCGGCGTGCAGGTTGCTGACGTGGTCGTCGGCTTTACCCAACTGCAAAGCAAGTCGAAGTCTGACATTGTGGCGCTTATCGATTCCACATCGCGTTTCGATTATTACTGTTGGGATTTGTACGCTCGTGTCTCCCAATGGTACGAAGGCGACAAGGAGCGGTTGAAGGCGCGGTCGGACGCGCTACACGCGATTGAGCAGGGCAGCAACGAGCTGGCGGAGATTGCTGAACTCATCTCGAGGGCAGTTCTGCTGCGGCATCTGGAAACCATGGACCGGTTGGACATCGAATACGACTTTCTGCCGCGCGAAAGCGAAATCCTGCGCTTACATTTCTGGGAGTCGGCGTTTGAGCTGATGAAACAGAAAGGCGTGCTCTATTTCGAGACCGAGGGCAAGAATAAAGGTTGCTGGGTGATGACGCGGCCGAAGTTGTCTCGACAAATAGAGGACTCCGCGTTATCAACGAAAACCCCCACCCAAGCAAGAGAAGCTTGGATGGGACACCCGGAAACCGCAGATCCCTCGGCTTCGCTCGGGGTGACAGATGAAGCCGAAAAGATCGGGCCCGACGAAGACGCCAAGGTCATCGTGCGCTCCAACGGCACCGTGGGCTATGTCGGCAAAGACATTGCGTATCACTTGTGGAAGTTTGGTCTGCTGGGGCGCGACTTCGGCTATCGCCGCTTCTACCGCTATCCCAACCAGCATGAAGTCTGGATCTCCGCCGAGCTGGGAGAGCCTGACCATCCGCACTTCGGAAATGTGGCGGCCATCTACAACGTCATCGACTCGCGGCAGGCCGATCCGCAGAATACCGTGGTCGAGGCCATCCGCCTGCTCGGTTATACCGAACAAGCCGCGCATTACACGCATTTCTCCTATGAGATGGTTGCGCTCACGCCGCGCTGCGCGCTGGAGCTCGGTTACGAGATCAAGGAAGAAGATCGCGCCAAGTCCTACATTGAGGTATCTGGACGTAAGGGTTTTGGCGTTAAGGCCGACGACCTGCTCGACGCGGCGATCCATAAAGCTAGGGTCAAGGTGATCGCGGGCAATCCGGAGATGGACGACCAGGCGCTCTATCGTGACGCAGCGCAACAGGCTATGCAAGGAAATGACGCTATTGTTCAAGATGTCCAAAACGCAATCACAAATTGGACCGATCCCGCCTCTAGGATCGCAAAGATTGTTTCCACAGGGGCTCTTCGATATTTCATGTTGAAATACACCCGAGCGACGGTAATTGCATTTGACTTGAGCGACGCGCTTGCGTTTGAAGGTGAAACTGGCCCGTACATCCAGTACGCTGTGGTAAGAGCCGAGAGCATATTCAAGAAAGCCGGCATCGATCCCGAGCAGGCGCTGGCTGCCGACGTGGATTACGCCCGCCATTTCGCCGCCGATAGCGGCACCGAAATCTGGGAGCTATGGCTGTTGGCCGGCAAGACCTCATTCGTTATTGAACAATGCATTGCGACCACCGAGCCGGCGTTCGCCGCCAAGCATGCTTTTCAACTGGCGCAGCAGTTCAACAATTTTTATCATCGCCACCACATCCTCACCGAGGCCGATGAGGATCGAAAGAAATTTCTATTGGCCACTGCTGCCGTAGTCCGCCGCGAACTTATGCGCGTGTTGGCGGTGATGGGAATTACCGTCCCACCGGTTATGTGAGCGTGGATGCTCGCTGACAGGCGGCGCCGCTTCGACATGCGATGCGAGGAATTCTACTTGTCGAGGTATTGCTCGAAGAACGACAGGGTCAGGTCCCACGACAGCTTTGCGGCTGCAGGATTATAGCCGGAACGCTGATCGCAAAAGAACCCGTGGTCCGCGTTGGAAAAGGTGACCTGCACCGACGGGTGCTTGGAAGCCTGCATTCCCTCGGCGACCTTCTGGCGATGTTCGCTGCCGATGTGCTGGTCCTGCTCTCCCCAGAAGAACAGCATGGGCGCGGAGCATTCCGCGGCACGACCGACGACATCGGCGCCCCCGCCGTAATAGGAAACCGCCGCGCGCACGGGCGCGGTTATGTTAGCCAGGAACGAGACTCGTCCTCCCATGCAATAGCCAACGCAGGCGATGTTGTCGCCCACGCGCCCGCGCAGAAAGGCGTGGGTAGCACGGATGTCGTTCTCGGTATCTTCCGGTTTCAGTTGCCTTGCCAGTGCAATGGCGGGCGCCATGTCGTCGTAGCTGCCCTCAAAGCCAAGCGACGAGCGGTGATAAAGCTCGGGAGCGATTGCCGCATATCCGGCTCTCGCAAATCGGTCGGCTACGGAGCGGATGTGAGGGTTGACGCCAAAGGCTTCTTGAAAGACCATCAAGCCTGCGCGGGTTTCTTCCTTCGCCGGATGCGTAAACCAGGCGCGCATCGTGCTGCCATCTGCGACCGACAGCTCCACATATTCCGATTGAATATCAGACATTTTTCTTTCTCCATGATTTCGGAACGCGAATCAGATCCGGTTCGCTGTTCCCATTCCAGCATAGAGGTTGTGGGATGCCAGCGGCCTCCTGATCGCAGCCTTCAGTATTTTTGTAACCGGAAATTAACACTTGCGCGAGAACCGGGGCATTATAGAATTGTCGGCTATGCAAGAGAAACCATTGGAAATAGAGAAAATCGGCGACGCTTCCGGGGCCACCGTGCTTCGCCTTCGTGGGCCGCTGCTACTAGGCAATTTCTTTCCGCTTCAGACCATGGTGCGCTCCGATAACTCCAACCTGCTGATCATCGACGTTGCCGACATGCCCTACATTGATTCGGCCGGCATCGGTTGCCTGGTGGGGGCGCACGTCTCACGCGAGAACTCGGGCCGCAAGCTGGTCCTGGTCGGGGCCAACGACCGGCTGCTTACCTCTCTGAAGGTCACGCGCGTCGATCAGTTATTCATCCTCGCGCCCGATGTGCAGGCAGCGCTGGCACAGGTGAGTGGCGGCTAGTACCGTGCGCAGGTCTTGCGGCCAGCATGAGCGCAACGCGGGAAAGGGAACCGCAGATCCCTCGGCTTCGCTCGGGATGACAAACATAAAAAGATTCGCAACGGCGTTGATGAAACTGCGTCCCTTCAAAACACCTTAGACCGAAGTTCCAATCGCCGCTTCGCACGTCTCATATTCCTCTGATAGACTCTCCCGCAAGGATGTGGGCATCCGTCGTCGGCGCATTGACTGTGCCTGCGCGATACAAACCCGGCATTCCAGCAAGGTGACGCGATCACTCGCGACGCTCGCAAGTGCAGATAGTTCTGCTCCTGGAGGTTCTTATGTCTACCACTGTCAGCGCTCCGCAAATTCACAGTCGTGTGCAAGAGTTCATCGCCAAACCGCGCAAGATGTTGATCGATGGTAAATGGGTGGAGGCGGCATCGGGAAAGACATTTCCTACCTATAGTCCCGCGACGGGCGAAGTGATGGCGCAGATCGCAGAAGGCGATCACGAGGACATCGACCGCGCGGTCAAGGCGGCGCGCAAGGCGTTCGATAGCGGCGCTTGGCCGGAGATGCCGCCCTCGCAACGTGGCCGCCTGATCTGGAAGCTGGGCGACCTCATCGAACAGCGTTTGGAGGAGTTCGCGCAACTGGAGAGCCTGGACAATGGCAAGCCTCTGGCCGTGGCGCGCGTTGCCGACGTGCCGCTGGCGGTCGATCTGTTTCGCTACATGGCGGGCTGGGCCACCAAGATTGAAGGCAACACCATTCCGATCTCCGCGGGATCGAAGCGTGCGAAATATTTCGCTTACACGCGCCGGGAGCCGATCGGCGTGGTGGGACAAATCATCCCGTGGAATTTTCCGCTGTTAATGGCCGCGTGGAAGCTGGGTCCGGCGCTGGCGACGGGCTGCACCGTGGTGCTGAAACCTGCGGAGCAGACCCCGCTCAGCGCGCTGCTGTTGGCCGAATTGATCATTGAGGCAGGATTCCCCGACGGGGTGGTCAACGTCGTACCGGGCTACGGTGAAACTGCGGGGGCCGCGCTGGCGGCCCATCCCGACGTGGACAAGATCGCCTTCACTGGCTCAACCGAAGTCGGCAAATTGATCTTGCAAGCCGCCGCCGGAAATCTGAAGAAAGTTTCGCTGGAGCTGGGAGGCAAGTCGCCCAACCTGGTTTTCGCCGACGCGGAAATGAAGTCCAGCATTTCCGGTGCCGCCAATGCCATCTTCTTCAACCACGGCCAATGCTGCTGCGCGGGCTCGCGACTGTATGTTGAACAGGACATTTTCGACGACGTCGTGGAGGGCATTGCCGAGCACGCAAAAGGCATCAAGCTGGGCCACGGCTTCGATCCCGATACCAGCATGGGACCGCTGGTCTCGCAAGAGCAGCTGAACCGCGTTTGCAGTTATCTGGAAGCCGGATTGAGCGAGGGGGCCGAGGCAATCGTAGGGGGCAAACGCGGCGAAGGTCAGGGTTACTTCGTCGAACCCACGGTGATGGTCAACACCAATCCCAAAATGAAGGTGGTCCGCGAGGAGATCTTCGGCCCGGTAGTGGTTGCTTCGCCTTTCAGCGATATCGACAAACTGGTTGCCGAAGCCAACCAAAATGAATACGGGCTGGCGGCGGGAGTTTGGACAACCGACATCAGTAAAGCACACCGCATTGCCGAGAAGCTGCGCGCCGGCACGGTGTGGATCAATTGCTACAACGTCTTCGACGCCGCGCTGCCCTTTGGCGGATACAAGCAGTCGGGCTGGGGCCGTGAGATGGGTCACGAAGCGCTGGAGCTGTACACCGAAGTGAAAGCGGTGTGCGTCGCCATCTGAGTGGGCACCTAAAGGTATGCCCCTTAGAACAGTCGGAGACTTGAGTTTTTCAGCACCTGCAAAGGCCAGTCCTTCGAAAGCGCCTCATTTCGAGTTTCTTATCAAACTGCTCTACCGCCAACGTGGTAGAAACCAAGCACAGATTTCTACGCTTCCCACTCTGACCTTTCGTATAGTTTGTCTATTGGCCCAGGCGGCCATTCATCATGCCGAGTGCAACGCGTAATGCGAAAAAGCTGAGCTATTCGTGCGGAGCCGCAACCGTTCCGCTGCTCGGCAAGTGCCTCGGCGAAGTGCTGGACGATACTGCCGCTGCGTATCCTGAAAACGACGCACTGGTCGTTCGCCATCAGCAACTGCGCTACCGCTACGCCGAGCTGCACACCGAGGTAGAGCGCGCCGCCCGCGGCCTGCTGGCGCTGGGAATTCAGCGGGGCGACCGCATCGGGCTGTGGGCCACCAACTGTGCGCAATGGGTAATCACCCAATTTGCCACCGCCAAGATTGGCGCCATCCTGGTTAACATCAACCCTTCCAACCGCGCTTTCGAACTGGAATATGCGCTGGGCCGGTCGGAGTGTCAGACGCTGCTGCTGATCCAAGGCTTTCGCGATGCCGACTACGTGCAGATTCTACGCGAGATTTGCCCCGAGGCTGAGCGGGCGCCGTTCGGAGAGTTGCACGCCGAGAAACTGCCGGATCTGCGCCGTCTGATTTTCCTGGGCGCGAACGGCTGCGGCCCGGGCGTGGCACAGGCCGACGGCGTACCGCAAGGCATGCTGGGCTGGAACGAGTTGCTTGAAATGGGAGACAAGGTCCCGCTGGCTCAACTGCGCGAGCGCGAGGCGACCCTCAATTTCGACGATGCCATCAACATCCAGTACACCTCGGGAACCACCGGGCTTCCCAAGGGCGCGACCTTGTCGCATCACAACGTGGTGAACAACGGGATGCTGATTGCCAACGCAATGCGCTTCACCCATCGCGACCGGCTGTGCATTCCCGTGCCTTTCTATCACTGCTTTGGCATGGTGTTGGCTAATCTTGCCTGCGTGGTGACGGGCGCGACAATGGTGATTCCCGCGGCCTACTTTGACGCCGAAGCCACCTTGCGGGCGGTCGTCGAGGAGCGCTGCACCGCACTGCACGGCGTCCCCACCATGTTTATCGCCGAGCTGGAGCATCCCGCTTTCGCCAGCTGCGATCTCAGCACGCTGCGCACCGGGATCATGGCCGGCTCGCCGTGCCCCATCGAGATCATGAAGCGGGTGGTAAACCAGATGCATTGCCGGGAACTGACCATCGCCTACGGATTGACCGAGGCTTCTCCCGTAATCACCCAAACCACTACTGACGATCCCATCAATCTTCGCGTCACCACGGTCGGCAAAGCGCTGCCTCACACTGAGGTCAAGATCGTGGATCCGCAAACCGGAGCCACCCTTCCGCTAGGCGAGCAAGGGGAGCTGTACACGCGGGGCTACCACGTCATGAAGGGATACTACAACGATGTGGACGCCACGCGCGGGGTCATTGACGCCGACGGCTGGCTGCATACCGGCGACCTTTCCGTGCTCGACGAAAATGGCTACTGCAAAATTACCGGGCGGGCGAAAGACGTGATCCTTCGCGGAGGAGAAAACATCTCGCCTCGCGAGATCGAAGAATTCCTCTTCACCTGTCCGGGAATCAGCGACGTAGAGGTCATCGGTGTGCCGGACCGCAAATACGGCGAACAGGTGGCCGCGTGGATCGTGCGGGAAAAAGGCTCCGAGCTGACGGCGGAACAAGTCCGCCAATTCTGCGAAGGCAAAATTGCTCGCTTTAAGATTCCGCATTACGTCAAGTTTGTCGAGGAGTTCCCGATCACCATCAGCGGCAAAGTGCAGAAATTCCGGATGCGCGAGATCGCGGTCAAAGAACTTGGCCTGGAAAGCGAAGCCGGAATCGAGACGGCATAACCATCATGGCCAATTCCCACCCGGTCCGTTACCGGAGTCAGACAGCGTAAGACCCGATTTGAATATCCGATGAATTCCTCGCCCCGGCGCAGGTTTGCCGTTGCCGACGGTTGCGCAGAGGATGCTAAACTACTAAAACGTTCCTATGGAGTTGCTGCTCAATCTAGTCTGGTTCACCTTGGGCATGGGTGCGTTCCTGATTTTCCCGCGGCGCCGCCCGCAATCGAGCTGGGAGAGACTGCCTTATCGTCGAGCGCTGCTGGCGCTGGCGTGTGTTCTGCTGCTGTTGTTTCCGGTTATTTCCGCCAGTGACGATCTGCATCCCACCCAGACACTGATGGAAGAAGCCAGCAAGCGGATTCCGCAGTTTGCTTCTCCTTTGCAGTTTTCTCGCACCGCTTCGATGTTGCCCATGCTGCCAGCTTTGTCTCTCCTGTTCACGCTAACGATGTTGCGACCCTGGCAGCCGGCCGAGGCGAAGACCCACGCGCTAAGCGGCTACCGCCTCTCTCCGCGCGGACGGGCGCCTCCTGCCTTCGGCAAATGACTGGCCCAGCTCTGCCCCAGGAAATAGTGGAGGCAGCTTCTCAATATTTATTTCTTGCATTTCTGGCGTCCCAGCGGCGCGAGTTCGCTCGCCCATCGCGGAATGCCACGCAGCAGAAGAGAGTTCGTGGAATGAAGAAAGAAAGCAGCGAGAAGAATCGTGGACCGCGCAGGGCACGCATTGGCTGCTCTTTATTGTTGCTGGCGATCGCGTCCGTTTCCCTCGGATGTTCCGGGAGCAAGGCGGAGCCGCCGGCGACGAAGGTGGTGGAAACCAACACCGATCCGGACGTATTCACCATGCAGGACCCCAGCCAGTTTTCGCTGACGGCAGCGCAGGCCCGGAAAGTAAGCGACGAAGTTCACGTGAACTGCTCGGTTACGCCTGACGTGAATCGGTCAGTTCCCGTCGTCTCGCTGGGAGGCGGTCGCGTCGTCGAGATTAAAGTCAAGCTGGGCGATACGGTGAAGAAGGGACAGGTGCTGTTGCTCATTGAAAGCCCCGATGTTTCCGGCGCATTTTCGGATTATCAAAAATTCAAGGCCGACGAAGCGTTGGCCGACAAGCAACTGGCGCGCTCGCAGCTGCTGTATGACAAGGGCGCCATCGCGCTGGCTGACTTGGAAACGGCTCAGGACGCGCACGCCAAGGCCAAAGTGGACCTGGAGACCGCCGTCGCTCACGTGAAAGTTCTGGGTGCCGACATTAACAATCCGTCACCGCTGTTGCCGTTGCGCGCACCCATCTCCGGCGTCATCGTGGACCAGCAGATTACCGGCGGAACCGGTGTCCGCTCGCTCGACAACCAGCCTGCTCTGTTCACCATTGCCGACCTTTCGCGGGTGTGGGTGGTTTGTGACGTTTATCAGGACATGCTGTCCCGGGTGCACGTGGGCGACGTCGCTGACATCAGCATTGATGGCTATCAGCACGATCAATTTCCCGGCAAGGTCATCAACATCGGCGAGGTCCTCGATCCCACTACGCGCACCGCCAAAGTGCGCATCGATCTGCCCAATCCGAACGGCATCATGCGCGCGGGCATGTACGTCAGCGCTATGTTCCGCGCGCATAACCTGGTCGATCGCGTAGTCGTGCCGGCTTCGGCAGTGGTTCACTTGCACGATAAGGATTGGGTGTTCGTGCCTCTCGGCGACAATCGCTTTCGCCGCGTCGCCCTGCAGCTTGGTCCGCAAGAGAAGGATGGATATCAGCAGGTCATCAGCGGGCTGAAGGCGGGAGATCAAATCGTCAGCAATGGTTTACAGTTCTCCAGCGCGGCGGAGGAGTAGCCCGGCATGATCCGCTTCCTGGTTGACTTCGCGCTGAAGAACCGCATGCTGGTGCTGGCGCTGGGCGTGGCCCTGGCGATCTGGGGCATCATTTCGTTCCACAACCTTCCCGTAGAAGCTTATCCCGACGTAGCCGACAAGTATGTCTGGGTGATTACGCAGTGGCCGGGGCGCGCCGCCGAAGAAGTTGAGCAGCAGGTCACGATTCCGATTGAGACGCAGATGAACGGCCTGGGGCACTTAACGCATTTGCGCTCCACGTCGCTGGCGGGTTTGTCGTTCATCACCGCCATCTTCGACGACGAATCCGACAATCTGCAGAATCGCCAGCAAGTGCTGGAGAAGCTAACGCTGGTGAATCTGCCGCCCGGACTGAATCCGCAGATCGGACCCGACTTCAGTCCCACCGGCCAAATTTACTTCTACACGCTGCAAAGCACAAATCCCAAATACGACATCATGGACCTGAAGGCGCTGCAGGACTGGGTCGTCTTTAAGCACCTGATGTCGGTGCCCGATGTCGCGGCGGTATCGATTTTTGGCGGCGAGACTCGCGAATATCAGGTACAAGTCGATCCCGACAAGCTGGTGGCGTACGGCATTGCAATGGCGCAGGTGGAGCAGGCGCTGACCGCCAACAATGTTAACGGCGGCGGGAGTTTCATCGAGAAAGGCCAGCAGGCTTATAACATCCGCGCCGTCGGTCTGATGCAA
Source organism: Acidobacteriaceae bacterium (assembly GCA_003165795.1). Classification (GTDB taxonomy): domain Bacteria; phylum Acidobacteriota; class Terriglobia; order Terriglobales; family Acidobacteriaceae; genus Bog-257. The sequence continues at coordinate 44,066 of PMWW01000132.1, read as the reverse complement.
ACCACCGACGACATCGGCGCCACCGTGTTGAAGGTACAGAACGGCACGCCGATTCGGGTGCGCGACATCGCGGTGGTGACCGAGGGCCCGAAGATCCGCTTGGGCAAGCTGGGCAAAGCCATTCGTCACGCAGACGGAACCGTTATCGACAACGACGATGTGGTGGAAGGCATTGTGCAGATGCGCAAGGGCGCCGAAGCCGAAGCCGTGCTGCATAACATCGACCTGAAGGTAGATTTCCTCAACCAGCACGTGTTGCCGCCGGGCGTGAAGATCGTGCCGCACATCAATCGCGACGATCTGGTCCACCTCACCACCCACACCGTGCTGCACAACTTGACCGAGGGAATTCTGCTGGTCGTGATTGTGCTGTTTTTCTTTCTGGGGAACATTCGCTCGGCGCTGATCGTCGCGGTCACCATTCCGTTCTCGCTGTTTTTCGCCTCGATCTTGCTGGACCTGCGGCATATCCCGGCGAACTTGCTGTCGCTGGGCGCGCTCGACTTCGGAATGATTGTGGAAGGCGCGGCGGTGATGGTGGAGAACATCCAGCGGCGGCTGGAAATTCGCACCGGTCATGGCTCGATGGACGAGACCATTCGCGCCGCCGCACATGAAGTGCAGCGACCCGTGTTCTATGCCATCCTGATCATCATCCTGTCGTACCTGCCCATCTTCACCCTGCAACGAGTCGAAGGCCGTTTGTTCCGTCCGATGGCCTGGACGGTAGCTTTTGCACTGCTGGGCTCGCTCCTGTTTTCCATTCTGTTGGCGCCGGTGCTGGCCAGCCTTATCTTCCGCAAAGGCGTGAAAGCCTGGGACAACCCTGCGGTTCGCTGGATCACCAGCTCCTATGAACGAACCCTGGATTGGATTATGGCGCGGCGCATGGTGGCCTTGGTCGCCCTGATCGTGATCCTCAGCGTATCGCTCTACCTGGCAGCGGGGGGAGTAATTGGCTCGGAATTTCTGCCGCATCTTGATGAAGGCTCCATCTGGGCGCGCGGGACGTTGGCGCCCAGCACCGGTCCCAGCGAAGGCATGCGCGTGATGGACCAGGCTCGGGTAATCTTTGCCAGCTTTCCGGAAGTTACTCAGGTGGTGTCGCAGGTGGGACGTTCCGACGATGGCACCGATGCCACTGGCTTCTTCAACACCGAATATTTTGTCGATCTCAAACCTCGCGCTCAATGGCGACCGCAGTTCCGCGGCCGCAAGGAGTTGCTGATCGACGCCATGGATAAGGAAGTCGAAAAAATTCCCGGCGTGGAGTGGGGCTTCTCGCAGCCGATCGCCGACAACATGGAAGAGGCGGTCAGCGGTGTAAAAGGCGAACTCGCGGTCAAGATCTTCGGCTCCGATCTGAAAGACCTGGAGAAGACAGGCGAGCAGATCATGGACGTCATGAAGACGGTTCCCGGCGTCGCCGACCTCGGTCTGTTCCGCGTGCTTGGCCAGCCCAACGTCAACATCAAGGTCGATCGCGTCAAGGCTGACCGTTACGGCATCAACGCTTCCGACATCCAGGACGCGGTACAGACCGCGATCGGCGGAAATCCGGTCAGTCAAATCCTGATTGGCGAGCAGCGCTTCGATCTGGTGCCGCGCTATCAGGAACAATTCCGCTCCTCGCTCGACGATATAAAAAATATTCGTCTGTTGGCGCCTTCCGGCGAGCGTGTCTCGCTAGGCGCGTTGTGCGACATCACCGTGGATGACGGCGCTTCCATGATCTACCGCGAAGGCAATCAGCGCTATATCGCGCTCAAATACAGCGTGCGCGGCCGCGACCTGGGCAGCACCGTCGAAGAAGCCATGGACAAGGTCAACAAGCAGGTCAAGCTGCCGCAGGGCTACACCCTGGATTGGGCCGGTGAATACGAAAGTCAGAAGCGTGCTAATCACCGCATGGCTATCGTCATCCCGCTGACCATTCTGGTCATCATGCTGGTTCTGTATTCCATGTTTCGTTCCTTCAAGTGGGGGCTGCTGGTGCTGCTCAACCTCAGCATGGCGCCGCTGGGCGGTCTGTTAGCGCTTTGGATTACCAGAACTCACTTCAGTGTTTCCACCGGAGTAGGATTTCTGGCGCTGTTCGGAGTATCGGTGCAGACCGGCGTCATCATGATCGAATACATCAACCAGTTGCGGGCGCGTGGACACAGCGTTCACGAGGCAGCGCTGCTGGGCGCCACCCGCCGCCTCCGTCCCATCATGATGACCATGCTGGTAGCGTCGCTGGGGCTGGTACCGGCGGCAATGTCGCACGACATCGGCTCCGACTCGCAGCGGCCCTTCGCCATCGTGATCGTCGGCGGCCTGCTGACCGAGTTGGCGCTCAGCCTGGTTTTGCTGCCGACGTTCTACACCTGGGTAGCCAAGCCTATGGATATCCTGCCTGAGGAAGAGGAGGGCCTCAGCGAATGAGAACCCTGCTTCGGCTAGACCGGTTTCAGAGTTGGCGTGGTCCCGCGAGCCCGGGTAGAGCGGCGCTTCAGCGCCGCCTCCACTGCCGAAGAACAAATTGCTCAAGCTTCGTGGTGTGGCGCAATCTCGGGCGCCAGCCTAAAGGCTGGCTCTACCCGGTCTATGCCAACTCTGAACTCGTTCTAGCCAAGCTATTCCGGCATTTTCTGCGCGCTTTACGCCTGCGGCTAACTCCACGCAACTGGAGCGGAGCTCTTCGATTCGTTGCCCTGCTCTTGGTAGTTTCAATTAGCGGCCAGTTGCCGGCGCAAATGCAGACGCCGCCCACGCCAGCGCCCGTTCCATCCCGGCAAGGTCCGGGAGTTCCGCAAGCGCCGTCGGTCGTCATTACGATCGATCAAGCCATTGAGCTGGCCAAGCAAAATAATCCCGCGCTGCTGGCACAGCGGACGCTGATCTGGCAGAACAAAGAGCAGGAGGTCACCGCCAATCTGCGGCCCAATCCCGTGCTCTCGTCGGACGCACAGTATCTTCCGCTGTTCACTCCCGACCTGTTTTCGTCCAACTACATCGACAACACAGCGCAGTTCGACCTGGGACTTGGGTATCTTTTCGAGCGCGGACAAAAGCGGCAGCATCGGCTGCAGGCAGCCAAGGATGTCACCGCCGTAACCGAGTCACAGACGCTGGACCTGGAACGTACGACCGTCGCCAACACCACGCAGCAGTTTGTGGCCGCCTTGCTGGCCAAGTCGAATCTCGATTTTGCCCTGCAGTTTCTGCAGAGCTACCAGCACACGGTGGGCATCAGCCAGGAACAAAATAAGGCTGGCGCGATGAGCAAGGTCGATCTGCTGAAGATCCAACTGCAGACCCTACAGTTCCAAACCGACGTCACCAGCGCCCGCATTGCGCTGGCGCAGGCCTTGAACTCGCTGCGAGAATTGATGGGCTTCGATTCGGTTCCCCGCAACTACGATGTCGCCGGAACTCTGGGGTACGAACCCATGACCTTGCCGGCGTACGACCTGGAAGCGCGGGCGCGCAGCCTGCGGCCCGATCTGCAGGCCGCGCAGCGCGGCATCACCGCCGCCAACAGTCAGATCGGCCTGGCGAAAGCCAACTCCAAGCAAGACCTCAACGCTACCTTCGACTACACTCACGTAAACGCGTCCAACCTGGGAGCGTTCTTCGTCACCATTCCGCTGCCCATCTTCAATCGCAATCAGGGCGAGGTGGCGCGCACTTACTATGCCCTCACCCAATCGCAGTTTCAGGAAAAGGCCGCCGAACAGCAGGTCTTGACCGACGTGAAGAATGCCTATGAGACGCTGCTCAACAACCAGGAAATTGTCCAGCTCTATGACAACGGCTATCTACAACAGGCGCAACAGGCGCTGGACATCACGCAATTCTCTTATCAGCACGGCGCCGCTTCCCTGCTGGACTTCCTCGATGCCGAGCGCAGCTATCGCGCCACGGAACTGAGCTACCGCCAGGCCCTGGCAGAGTACATGAGTTCGCTGGAGCAACTGCGCGCCGCGGTGGGCGCGCGGGACTTGCGCTAGAGCTCATAAATCGTCGCAGGCAGGTTTGTATCAGGGCATGACTTTTTGTCATGCCGTAACTACCGCACATGACGGACGGCTTTAGCCGCTCACAACCGAGTCAAGAATGACTTGGGCTTCAGCCGCTGCGCGCTCTTTTTGCAGGGGCTAAAGCCCTGACTGTTTCTACGCTTCGTTCGGCACGAGTAAACTCGTGCCCTGATACAAACCGCCGGACGCGCTGGGCTGCGGGCATTCTTACATCTGTCATCCTGAGCGGAGGTGAAGCTTCGCCGCCGCGGTCGAAGGACTTCTATCGTTAGGACGAGGTTGGGTCGGCTATAGCGATGCGTCGACTCGCGTACGCTAACCCCGGCGAACACTCGCTCAGCATGACACTCCAATACTTGTAGCCTATCGCCACAAGGAACGCCGCTATAATCTCTGCCATGCCCTTCCAGCGCGCGCACAAAATCTACGACGAAGAATCGCTCTACGAATACGCCGTGGGCGCGCTGGGCCGGCAGATGCGCACCGTCGCCGAGATTAAGCGCCTGATGCGCCATCGGGTGAAGACGCAACCGGAGGGCGAGCTGCTGGTCGAAATGGTGGTCATGCGGCTCAAAGCCCAGCGCTACCTCAACGATACGAACTATGCCGAGAGCTACTCGCGCTTTCGCAAGGAAAATGAAAAGTTCGGCCGGTTACGCGTGGTACAGGATCTCAAGATCAAGGGAGTACACACCGACATCATCGATAGCGTAGTTGGAGCCGCCTACGACAATGTCAACGAGGAGCAACTGGCGCGCGAGTTTCTGCAGCGCAAGCGCGTCGGTAAACCCGAGGGCCAGAAGCAGGCGGCCCGCATTTTTCGCATGATGACGCGCGCCGGCTTCCCCAGCCGCATCATTTTTCGCATTCTGAAGACGTGGGACGTGGACGACGAGATGCTAGCGGCATTGGAGGAGGAAAGAAGTAGCCAGTAGCCTGTAGCCTGTAGTCAGTTGGCAGTTCGCGGTGTTCAATTTCATTGTGGCAGATGCATTACAAGAAGCTACCGTAAATCGGAGCGAGTCCGGTTCGTATCGACCAGGCAGGTTGATACGATGTGACACCTGGCAACGGACGACTGACAACTGAATCCCATGCCCAAGAAACTCGATCACACTGCCGCCTGCGAACATCTGTCGCGCGTCGACCGCCGACTGGCGAGCATCATCGCCCGCTCCGGCGCCTGCCGACTGCAACAGGAGACGACGCAAAGCATTTTCGAGGCTCTACTGGAATCGATCATCTATCAGCAGCTCAACGGCAAAGTCGCCGCTACCATAACCGCGCGGGTGAAAGCGCTGTTTCCGGAGAACACCAAGCGCATTCGCACTCGCCGGGGATTGGTTGAGGGCTTCCCTACGCCGGAGCAAATTCTGGCAGCGCCCGAGGAACGGTTGCGCTCCGCTGGGCTGTCGCGCAACAAGCTGCTGGCCATTCGCGATCTTTCCGCCAAGACCCTCGACGGCACCGTGCCCACGCTAAAGCAAGTCCGCCGGATGAGCGATGACGAGCTAGTCGAGCGCCTGGTCGCGGTGAGAGGCATTGGCCGCTGGACGGTCGAGATGCTCCTGATCTTCCGGCTGGGCCGCCCAGATGTCTTTCCCGTGGACGATTACGGCGTGCGCAAGGGCTTTGCCAAGATGCGCAAGCTGGCCGAGCTGCCAAAACCCAAGGAGTTGATGCCTTACGGCGAGCCCTGGCGTCCCTATCGCAGCGTCGCCAGTTGGTATCTGTGGCGTGCCGCCGAGATGAAAGACCTGCCGATGGCAGTTGCGGCGAAGAAAACCGCTGTTCCGGCTGTGGCAAAACCAGTCAAAAAGAAAACCAGGATAGCGGTTGCCGCTAAGAAACCCGCACCGGCCAAGCGCAAAGCCGCCTCCCCGTGAATTCTACTGCGGCGTCTTAAGCAGTGCGTTCTGGAACGCTAAGGCCGCCTCCTGCTGGTTGCCTTTGATTTGCGGCGGAATGATGGACGGTACGTTGGCAGGGCAGGCCTTCAGTCCGGCACAGATGTTTATTGCATGCGTCATGGCAATCTGCAGCGCCGGGTTGGAGCTGGCGTCATCCGGGGAGTCCAGGATGATGAAGTCGATGTTCTCGCTGCTGCTGGTTTGCTTCTGCAGCATGTCTTTGTAGTCCCCGGTCGCACTCTGGATGACAATCAGTTGGCCGTCGCTCAAGCGGGGGTTGCTGCCTTGAAACTCCAGCAGTCTGCGGTCCAGCTCAACGCCATAAACGGACCTGAGATCGCGCAAGACGTGCACCACCACGGGTGTGTTCTTGGTTTTAGGCTTGCAGCCGCCCAGCAGGGTAAAAGGTAGTATTAGCAAAACCGCTTGGGCAAACCTTAGTCGTTGTGCCATGTGGACATAATATCTGGAGCGGCCTTCTTCGCCTAGTCCGGCCAAGGTGAGAGTTAGGGTTCCAGGGCGCAAGTTGGCAACGAAAGGCGGCATGGCCCGCGCGGTCCGCCTTACGTCGCGCCCGGTCACGAGCCAAAAAATAATCTTCACAGTGTGCAGAAACGCTCTTTCCCAAGCGGCCGGCTTCGTACATAATGCACGCACTGACTTTATTGGGCGGGTGCGGCATGAAGAAACGCGGAGCAACGTGTTGCTTGTGGCTGGGGCTATGCGGCCCCTCGCTTTGCGGGCAACAAGTATTGCTCTCGGGTGTTCTGTCCCGGCCCGCAACTCCACCATCAGCGTCGTACGCGGTTGCTTCTCCCGCCGCAGAAGCTTTTTCGCCGGAAATCAGGGCTCCCATCGCCTCTGCCGAATTCATGACTCTCCCGCCCATCCTCGGAATGGCGAATGATTCTTCCCTCAGCCAAGCCGCAGCGCCGCAGCTTCAGGAAGCGGTGTGCACGCAGGCGCTTCCGTCCCGGCTGTGGAACCGGCCCAGCGACTACGCTTTTGACCGCCTGCAATTCAGCAGCGCAGCCCTCAAGGGTGCCTTCCGACATGAAAATCTCGTGAAGATGGCGCGCAACTTCGTCCCTGGTCAGCCACTGCCCGACGCTCCTTCGTACGTGCCGCTTAGCAGCCGGCAAAAGTGGGACCTGTTCTTGCGCCGCAGCCACTCCGCCGATTTCGCTGTGGGAGCGGTGATCGATTCGCTCACCGCGGAGGCCACAGGCGCTTACCCCCGCTTCGGCGGAGGCATGGCCGGCTATGGCAAGCGTCTGGGCGCCTCGGTTGCCGGCGCGGAGAGCGCAACGCTGTTTTCCGGCTACATCTTTCCCACGCTGCTGCATCAGGACCCGCGGTTCTTCCGGTCGCATGAGAACGACATCTCCGATCGCCTGGCCTACGCTGCCAGCCGCGTCCTCATTGGCCGTAGCGACGACGGCCGCAACGTGTTCAACGCCTCCCAGATCCTCGCCCAGTTTGTGCAAGCCGCGGTTTCCAACGCCTACATTCCCTACCGTAACGAGTCCGTGCCCGGCACCATCGAAAACGCTCTGGCTGGACTGGGATCGGTGGCGCAGGCCGACATCCTGAACGAGTTCTGGCCTGACATCAAAGAGTTCTTCGCCCGGCACACGCCACCCTCGCTGGTCCGCCATCGCGATCCCTCCAGCATGACAATTGTCACCGCCCAGCGCTGACAATCCACACTACTGTTCTTCTTCCGCTCGGCCCAGAATTCCAGCATGGTTTGGGCCAAAGGGCGGCAGCCGCGATCAGCGGCAATTCCGGCTTCCCTCTTTCAAACTTGCGGCAAGAATGCGATGCTAGAGATACTCATCTTGGAAGATGTGGCTATCATGAGGGAACTGAAAGACGACCTGGCCTCGTTGCGCATTGATCGGGAAGCCCCGCGCAAGGGCCGATGGGGATGGTTGCTGTGGCTCTTTCTGATCGTAATTGCGGCGGCCGGCGGCTTGTACTTCGTGAAGGCCCGCCCTGCCTTCGGGGCCTTTGGGGCGACCGAAGTGGAAACCGTGCAGCCGACCATACAAAGCAGCAGCGGCCCGAATGCGGGCACGCCCATTCTTACCGCCTCAGGCTATCTGGTCGCACGCAAGCAGTCGGTCGTCTCGTCGAAAATCCAGGGCCGCATTTCTTCGCTGCGAGTGGAAGAAGGCAGCATCGTCAACGCCGGCGACATTCTGGCTACGTTGGACAATGAAGACGCCGAAGCCGCCATCGTGAAGGCGAAAGCCGATATCGAATATGCCAAGGCCGATCTCGCCGAGGCCCAGCGCCAGGAGCGCCTGCAACAGGACCTCTTCCGCAGCCGGGTCGTCTCTCAGGACGCGATGGACGCGACGAAAGCTAAGGTGAACCTGGCAGAAGCCGCCATCGTGCAGGACCAGGCTAATCTGCAGGTCCAGCAAGCCTATCTCGATTTCACGACAGTTCGCGCGCCGTTCGCCGGAGTGGTGGTCAAGAAAATGACCGAGGTGGGCGAGAGCGTCGCACCTATTCCGCCGGGAGTAAACATCTCCACTTCTTCGGGGGCGATTGTCGCCATTGCCGACATGAATTCGCTGGAAGCCGAAGTCGATGTGAATGAATCCAACGTGGGGCAGTTACAGCCGAACCAGCCCGCGGAAGTACAGGTGCAAGCGATTCCCAACCACACCTACAAAGGCGTGTTGCGCCAGGTGATTCCCACCGCGGACCGCACCAAAGCGACCGTCACCGTCAAAGTCTCCATCCTCGACAAGGACAAGTATCTGCGGCCGGAGATGAGTTGCAATGTGACGTTCCTCGAACCGCAGAAGCACACGCAGACCGCCGGCATGGCGCCGCAACGCATCTTGACGGTTCCCAAGGAAGCGGTCGTCACTCGCGATGGTAAATCCGTGGTCTTCGAGATCGCGGAAAAAAAGGCTCGCGCTCTGCCGGTCATCACGGGCGCCGACTTGCACGGGCAGATCATTGTCAAACAGGGGCTGGCGGGCTCGGAAACGCTAGTGAACAGTCCGCCGCAGAAGTTGAAGGATGGGGATGCGGTCAAGGTGAAGAGCTAAGTATAAGAAATTTTCGGAAGTGCGGGTCGACGAATCGGGAGAGCTTTTTGCAACATCGGAAATACATTGCTCAGAACCCGACAAGAGCGGGGCTAGCAGATTCGCCCGAGGCGTTTCCCTATTGCTTCGCGAACTTGGCAGAACGAAAGACAGCAGGGGCTAAAGCCCATTAAGGTGCTTCGCTTGCTGCACGGCTGAAGCCGTGCCCTGATACAAAACGGCAGGATTCGGGTGTAAGCGTTCTTTGGAACGAAGATGCGAATCCCAAGGGCGCGACCAAGGGTCGTTCCCTAACGAACATTTTCGGACAGAGCGAAACCACGGAGAGATCATGAGTACAACCGAAGTGGCGTCGAAGACCGCCGCCGTCAGCGTGCAAAACGTTCGCAAGGTCTATCAGCGCGACAGTCTGCAGATCAAGGTGCTCGACGGCATCAACCTCGACGTGCCACAAGGCGAGTTTGTGGCCCTGATGGGGCCGTCGGGCTCGGGCAAGACAACTTTGCTCAACCTGATTGCCGGCATCGATCGCGTTACTTCAGGGCGAGTCACGGTAGCCGGCACCGACCTCGGACCGCTGTCGGAAGGCGAACTGGCCAAGTGGCGCAGCCGGAACATCGGATTCATCTTCCAGTTCTACAACCTGATTCCCGTGCTCAATGCGGTGGAGAACGTCGAGCTACCGCTGCTGCTCTCGCCGCTTTCCAAGCGCGAGCGCCGCGAGCGCGCCATGACCGCGCTGCGCATCGTGGGATTGTCGGATCGCTCCAAGCATTATCCGCGCCAGCTCTCCGGCGGACAGGAGCAGCGTGTCGCCATCGCTCGCGCCGTCGTCACCGATCCGACGGTGCTGGTGGCCGACGAGCCTACGGGCGACCTTGATCATCAGAGCGCCGAGGAAATCCTGACCCTGATGGAGACCTTCAACAAAGAGTTCGGTAAGACCATCATCATGGTCACCCACGATCCGCGCGCCGCCGCCCGCGCCCGTATCCAGCACCATCTGGACAAGGGAGTGCTGAGCAATTAGGCAGGCACTTGGCATTTGGCAATTAGCAATTAGCTAAGTCAAAAGCGCGGCCGCGAACAAATCGCTAGAGCTTGCCGGAGGGCTTGCGGTTTCCGCCTTTAAGTGGCGCTCGCTTGCGTTTAGTTTTCGTTATGAGACGGTGGCCTTGACAGCTTGGATTTGGGCATGGAGCAGGCTCTTTTAGCTCTGGATATTCGGTCTTGCAAAATGGGCAGTAGGCCATGTGCGTATCGGAACACGCAAACCGCGCAGGAGTCAAGACAGGGAAAGGATTCACGCGACAGCTTTGGCTAACTGCCAAATGCTAATTGCTAACAGCTAACTATGAAATTTGCCCCTCTCGTTCTCAAACATCTGCGCAAGAACTGGATTCGCACGCTCAGCACCGTGCTGGCAATGGCGGTGTGCATCTTCCTCATCTGCACCCTGCAAACCGTGGTAGACGCGGTGAACTATGGCTTGTCGACGGGCAACGCCTCGCGGCTGGTCACCCGCGATTACGTGAGCCTGGTCTTCAACCTGCCCAATTCCTATAAAGCCAAGATCGACGCCATTCCCGGGGTGAAGAAAACCACCATCATCAACTGGTTTGGCGGCGTGTATCGCGATCCCAAAAACTTTTTTGCCAACATGGCGGTCGAGCCCGAACCGTTCCTGGAAATCTATCCCGAGATCATGCTGCCGGAAGACCAGAAGCAGGCCTGGTTCCACGATGGGCGAGGCTGCATCATCGGCCGCCAGTTAGCGGAAAAATGGGGCTGGAAGATCGGCGACCATTTCGAGTTGGAAAGCTTCATTCCGCCGTACCGCGTGGGCAAGCCATTCGATTTCGTGGTGGATGGCATCTTCGATTCCGACCCGGCGAAGAGTCCCCCCACCGACCTCAACTCGATGTACTTCAACTACAAGTATCTCTACGAAGCCACCGGGCAGAAGGCCGGCATCGGCACCGTAACGTTATTGATCGACGATCCCAAGAACGCCGGCCGCATCAGCAAGGCCATCGACGCCGAGTTCGAGAACAGCGATACCCAGACTAAGACCGAGACCGAACAGGCGTTCCGCGCCAGCTTTATCGCCATGGCGGGAAACTTGGCGCTGCTGCTGAACGGCATCGGCCTAGCGGTGGCGTTCACCATTTTGCTGGTGACGGCCAACACCATGTCCATCGCGGTCCGCGAGCGGCAGCAGGAAATCGGCGTGCTGAAGACGCTGGGATTTTCCAGCGGCCTGGTCATGTCGCTGATTCTGATAGAAGCGCTGCTGCTGGGGCTGATGGGCGGCGCGCTGGGCCTGCTCTTCGCCGGTGGCGCAATTATGGCGTTGCCCGGCGTTCCATTTATCGGCGATGTCGTGCGGCAGTTCCCGGGCCTGGGACTGTCGCCCAAGATCGTTACCTATGGATTGGGTACGGCTTTGCTACTGGGCCTGCTGGCAGGCTTCGTCCCGGCCCTGCTGGCCTATCGCGCCAGGATTACGGAAGTATTGAGGCAGGTGTGAGGAAGAAGCAATTAGCTCTTAGCTCTTAGCTCTTAGCTCTTGGCATTTCGCCATCGGCACTTGGCTGTTGGCAAAACGCCTTGAGTCGGGAATGTCTTGTACCTCGTTTTTGTGTCAGGGCACGACTTTAGTCGTGCCGACAGACACAATAAAGCTGAGGGCTTTAGCCCCTGCACAAACATGATCGTCGCAGACGCATTCTGGTGTCGAATCGAAATGCGAAGTTATTGCACGAAGGTAAGAGCGACTTAGGAACAGAGGGCTTGATCGCGCCACGCAGGATTTTGCACGGGCTGAAGCCCGGTGTTTGTTGACCACGGTACGGCACGACTGAAGGCGTGCCCTGACACAACCCGTAAGGAATGTACGTAAGTGCTAAACGCTGATTGCTAATTGTAGGTTCTAAAACATGGCATTGCCGATCTCATATAACGTTCGCAACCTGCGCTCCCGCTGGAAAGTCACCCTGCTGGCCATCTTCGGCATCGCGCTGGTGGTCGCGGCCTTCGTGACCATTCTGTCCATGGCTCGCGGATTCAACATCGCCTTAAGCTCCACCGGCTCCGACAACAATGCCATCGTGACTCAACGGGGCTCGATGTCGGAGTTGTCGTCGTGGATCGATATCGGCAATGCGAACCTCATCGCCGTCGATCCGCGGGTGGCGCGCGGCGCCGATGGCAAGCCGCTGGCTTCCTGCGAAGTGGTCGTCATTACTGCCCGGCCCAAGAAAGGTACCAACATCCCGCTGAACGTCACCTTCCGCGGAGTGACGTCCATCGCCTTCAATGTCCGCAATAACATCAAGGTGGTCGAAGGCAGAAGTTTCACGCCGGGATTGTACGAAGTCATCGTAGGCAAAAAGATTGCCGACCGGGTGAGCGGCGTGGACATCGGCTCGACCATTAGCATCCAGCGCAAGAATTGGAAAGTGGTGGGACTGTTCGCCGCCGACGACAGCTCGTTCGAGAGCGAGATCTGGGGCGATTATGATGCCATGGCGCCGGCCATCGGACGCAACGGTGGGTGCGAGTCGCTGACCGTGCGGCTGACGAATCCCTCGGTGCTGGCGTCGCTCGATAAAGACCTGCGCGCCAATCCGCAAATGCAGGTGCAGGCCGATTCGGAGCGCAAGTACTACGAGAACCTGGCCGGAAGTATCGGCACGGCGCTCATCATACTGGCGTCGTTCGTCGCGATCGTGATGGGCATCGGCGCAGTGTTCGGCGCCATGAATACGATGTACGCCATCGTCTCGCAGCGTACCCGCGAGATCGGCACCCTGCGCGCGCTGGGCTTCTCGCGCTTCAGCATCCTGATTTCGTTTGTGATGGAGTCGGTGTTGCTGGCCCTTGTGGGTGGCGTGGTCGGCTGCCTGATCGCGCTGCCGATGAATGGCTTCACCGCCGCGACCGGAACCAACTCCTTCAGCGAACTCGCGTTTGCCTTTAAGGTCACGCCGGATTTGCTGATGATCGGGCTTGGCTTCGCCGTGATTATGGGATTCGTGGGAGGATTGCTGCCCGCCTTCCGCGCCGCGCGCATGCCAATTACAAGGGCGCTGAGGGAAGCTTAGAGAGCCTGCGGTTCGCTGTTCGCTTCTGCTTTTGTCATCCCGAGTGAAGCAATAAGGACTTCTTAGCTCCGATTGCGAAACATCCGCAGGTCAAACTCGAAGCGCTCCGGCTTGCGAATCGTGATCCCACGATAGTTGGTATGTGCCGGGTTGAGTAACACATTCCACTCTCCGCGCACCGCTGCCGACAGTACATGCAAAGCGACGGTCCGGCCTCGGCGAATCCAACTGTCGCCCAACACTCTCAGCGATTCGTTCCGCAGGCCATGCCAATTGCGGGGAAGCGGCTTTATGTCGAGGCGTTCGCTAGCTACATCGTCGGGAAGTTCGCACTCAATCGAGACCAGATCGTCGGGCTGCAGATTCGGTTCCAGGTGAACGAAGGTTTCCACGGCCGCGAGGGCGAGGGACGACGAGGTATATACCATGCTTACCCTCGGGGTATTCCAGCGGCCGCCGTAGAGACGAGCGCCCTCGCCGGAGAAGGCGTCGGAGGCATGGAGCTGGCGGCAAATCCTCCAAAGACGCATCAGCTATAGACGCCGTAGGCAATGCGTCCCAGGATATTTTCGATTTCTTTCGCACCCAAGTCGGTGTCTAACTGGTCGATGGGAATCTCGCCCCCCAGCGCGCGGTTGGGGGTACGGAGCCACTGGGCAGCCTTGTCGGCATTGCCGATCATCTCGGTCGCCGTAGCATACACTCGTGCTAAGCGAACTGTCCGGTCCGATTCGGCGGCGGTAAGTCGGGAGTGCTGGCTCAACCGGCGAGTCAAGGTACGCTGTGGAATACCGAGTTTCTCCGAGAGAGCAGCGTTCTTCAGATCGAGCTTTTCTCCCAGCACGATGAGAGAGCCGACGGGCAATCCTTTACGAATCAGATCCGCAAGTTCGGCGAAGCTCTTAATGGAGCGTCCTAGTACTTTCTTGCCGCCCAGGATTTCGGCAATGGCCCCTGAATTCATTGTAGCCTCTTGGCCATTCTTAGTACGCCATTTGGCGCGCCGCGGCAACGAGGGCGAGTGCGAGCTGGAACTCTGCCTTCAAATTCCCAGCCCCGTCACCCTCCACCCCGCGCCATGCACCTTGTGCCGGATGTTGAGTGTGATCAGCAGCGCGGTCATCGATTCCACGATGCGGGCGTTCTCCAGTTTGCCGCCGTCGATGGCGCGCACGCCAGGAATCTTCGCTGCCAGCTCCGAGGCGACTTGCCGGGCGCCATCGTCGTCGCTGCACACGATCACGTCGCAATCGACGTCGCCATCGCCATTCAGCACCGTCGCCGACAAACTGTGAAACGCTCCGGCAACCACGACGTTCTTGCCCACGATCTCCTGCGCTTGTTCCGCCGCCGAGCCTTGCCACACCCCTAGCACCCGCGTAGGCCGTCCGCCTACGGCTGCCGCTAGCGGAACCGTGGCATCGATCAGCACCGTTCCCTGCCGGAACAACGGCTTAAGCTGCTTCAGCAAATCAGCCTGGCCGGCGAAGGGAACGGTAAGTACCACAATGTCGCACATCTTGACGGCGACCGCGTTCTCCACGCCTTCGACATTACCCAGGGCTCCGGCTTTCTCGGCGATCTGCGCCGCCGCGGCCTTGGCCCGCTCGCCGTCGCGCGAGCCAATCACGACCGACTCCCCCGCGCGCGCCCAGCGCTGCGCCAGCCCAGACCCTTCCGGCCCTGTCCCTCCCACGATGGCGATCATCGGTTCCCTCCGCTTATTTTCTCAGCTCTGCGGCAGCGTGCTCTTGCCAGGGCACAGCTTCACAGTTTGCTCAAAAAGTTGGATTCGAAATGTCTTGAAAGGGCACGGCTCAAAGCCATGCCCCTTCAAGTCGCGACCTTGAAGCAGAGAATCTGTCTCGAGCTCAGGAGTTCTTTTCTGATCACGCAACTTGCGTCTTTTCCCCCGACGAACCGGCAGAACCTGCCGCCGGATAGGTGTACTGCGTGTAGAGCGTATTGCGCTGCGCGGGCACCCGTCCCAGATCGAGAATCCGCTCCTGGAACTCCGCCGCCGAGGTGTACTGTCCCGCAGTCGATCCCGCCAGGCGTGAGATGTTCTCCTCGAACAGCGTGCCTCCGTAGTCGTCGGCGCCGGCGAGCAACGACAGTTGCGAAATTTCGCGACCCAGCTTCACCCACGAAACCTGAATGTGATTGATCGATCCGGCCAGAACGATGCGCGCCAGCGCGTGCACCTTAAGGTGCTCGGTCAGCGTCCCGCCGTCGCGCGCCAATCCTTGCGCGAACAGCAACGTGTTGTCGTGAATGAAGCCCAGCGGCACGAACTCCGTAAAGCCGCCGGTGCACGACTGGATTTCGCGGAACAGCAGCATCTGGTTTACCCACTGCTCATAGCTCTCGCTGTGGCCGTACATCATGGTCGAGGTGCTGCGGATGCCGCACTGGTGCGCCGTCTCGATCACCTCGCGCCACTGCGCCGCCGTCAGCTTGTTGCGCGAGAGAACGTGACGGACGTTGTCGTCCAGAATCTCGGCTGCCGTCCCCGGCAAAGTGTCGAGCCCGTTTTCCTTCAGCATCAGCAGATATTCGCGGATCGGCATGCCCGTCAGTTCGACACCGTAGACCATCTCCATCGGCGAGAAGGCATGCGCGTGCATCTTGGGCGTGGCAGACTTTACCGCGCGCAGAATGTCGCGATAATAAAACGGCGGCAGATTGCGCGGCAGGCCGCCTTGAATGCAGACCTCGGTTGCGCCCCATTCTTCAGCCTCGCGGCACTTGTGCTCCATTTCTTCGAGCGAGAGAAAGTACGCTGTCTCGTCGCGCGGTCCAACGCTGAAGGCGCAGAACTTGCATCCGACAAAACAAACGTTGGTGAAATTAATATTGCGGGTCACCACGTAGCTGATCACATCGCCGACCAGACGATGCCGGATCTGGTTCGCGGCGATCACCGTCCCGAAGAGGTCATCACCTTCGCTGTTGGCCAGCAGCAAGCACTCGTCCCGGCTGAGCACACCTCCATCGAGCGACGCCATCACTTTCTCGATCGCCGCTTTCACCGGCGCCGAAACCCGCCGTTGCACATCCTCCCAGGTTGTATTTTGTAAAGTCTGCCGATTGCACCAACTTAGCCCTTGCATTTTCTTCCTCTCATCGCAACTTTGAACCCGCGCGCCCTCTACTGTTTGTCATCCTGAGCGAAGTGCCCGCAAGCCTTTTCGACCCGCTGTTTTTGCGGGTCGGCGGGCGTTCAGTCGAAGGACCTGCTGTTTCGTCCCATCCCTCGGACTTGTGTCAGGGCGCGACTTTCAGTCGTGCCGATCAGGCGCAAAAGGGATGAGGGCTTTAGCCCCCTGCAAAACCCAGGCCCTCAGGGGCTGAAGCCCAAGTCGATGGTGACCTCTAACGGCACGACTAAAAGTTGTGCCCTGACACAAACCCCATACACAGTTCATCATCGAAACAAATCATTCTCCGCTGGACGCACCATCTGGCGCGCGCTACCATTTCCCTTGCGATACCAATACCCCCGGATTATACAAGCCGGAACCCGCGAATCCTTCCCGCACACCAGCCCCGCAACGCAGGCCAGTTCGTCGGCCACCGCCTCCTCCGTGGCGTGCATTTTGTACCCGTAGGGATCGAGTTGGCCGCGATAGTCATGAATCACCTTCATCCCGGCAACGCCGATGGCAACTTCGCACAAACCCTCACGCCAAGGCCTGCCGAAGCTGTCGGCAATGATCACCGGAACGTGCAACCCCGTCCGCTTTCCTAATTTGCGATGAATTTGCGCCGCGGAACGGTCGGCATCGGCGGGCAACAGCACCGCACTCTTGCCTCCGTCCACATTGGAGACATCCACCCCGCTGTTGGCGCACACCAGGCCGTGTTCGGTCTCGGTGATGAGGATATGCTTCTTGCGGACCACCCGCTTCGCCTCGCGCAGCGCTAGTTCCACTACGCGCGCATCCACTCCGTTATCTTCCGCGAAGCGCTGTGCCGCTTTCGATGGCTTCACCGAGTTAAGTTCCACCGTCCGCTTTTCAGCCTTGGAAATAATCTTGTGCTTCACCACCAAAATGTCGCCTTCGTGAAATCGCAGGCCGCCGAGCGCCAACGCATCGACAACCAGGTCCGCAACCGAATCGCCGGGAAATACGTCGCGGATTCCGCGCACCGGAAGCGCGCGGATTTCGCCGGTGCTCGGCGGAGTGGCGACTTGTGGACTCTTCCTCATACCGCCGCTTCCCAGGGGTCGACTTGGCGCTTGCCGAAGCCCCACGAGCGCAGCAGCCGTTGCGCATGGGTATCGCCCTCGCGCTGCACCAGCAATTCCAGCTCGTGCGGATTATCGATATCGAGGCCTATGCCTGGCATCTCAAGAATGATCAGCTCTTTGCCGGTGCGCTTCATGGCCTCGCAATGCGGCAGAAAACTGTCGTTGCCGAAGCGCAGCGGAATGATCGCCGCCGGCCGGCGCAGAATGCAGTTGCTGCCGCGACGGTCGTACGCCGGGACGAACACCACGCCTTCGTGGGGAGCGGCGTCGAGTACGCGGTGCAGCTCGTCGCTGGTGATGAGCGGAATATCGGCCGGCACTACGATTGTCGTATCGTAGCCACACTGCTCGCACCACGCAGTGGCCATCTCGATGGCCGCTGTCTCGCTCTCGTTGTGTGTGTCTTTAATCACGGCGAAGCCAAGTTCTTTCGCCATAGCCTGGGCGCGCCCATCGCCGGTGACGAGCGCCACGTCAATGCGGCCCAGCACTCCGGCAGCAGCGGTCATCACGTCGCGCAGCATGGCTTCCGCCAATTGCGAACGTTGTTGCTGATCGAGAGCTTCGGCTAGCCGCTGCTTGGCTGTGGCCAGACTCTTGAAGGGGATGAGGAGCATTCCACGCATGGATACCTTCGGGGCTATTGAGCGCTGCATCGGTAATGACCGCTAATAACTGTTCTTACGATTTCTGATTTGTCATCACGAATTGGCCTTCAGGTCGTGAAAGATCTGCTGTTTTGTCCCAGCCCGTCGTTCCCGGTGAAATAACAGCAGATTCCTCGCTTCGCTCGTAATGACAATTCCAAAAACAGGCCTAACGCCGGCTTTGCCCGAACCGCATCAGCCGACCACATTTTGCTGGGCCGTGCAGGCGCCGAGAACGAACGCCGCCAGCTCCCGCTTGTCGTCGATGGAACGCATGATGGTATTGGTCGACAGAACTCGCAAGCCAGTGGTGCTCATAGTCAGAGCCTGAGCTTCGTCGGCGCGATCGGCGACTAGCACGTCGAGAAAGTCTTCGTAGGCCTTGGCAACTCCGGCAATCGTACTCGGCCATCCCATCATCGTCATCAGGACACCTGCCGGCCCGGATACTGCCTCTCCGCCTATAATCGGACTGACGGCCGCGACCGTCGCTTTCGTCTCCCGCAAAGCTTGGCGCACCCCCGGCACCGCCAGAATCGGACCGATGCTGGTCACCGGATTACTCGGCGCAAACACAATTGCCTCAGCCGTCTCGATGCTCTCGATCACGCCTGGCGCAGGCCGTGCGTTTTCCGCGCCTTCGAAGCGCACCGCCCGAGCTTCCACTTGATGCCGCTCGCGCACAAAGTATTCCTGAAAAGTTAGAGTTCCCTTGGCGGTGTCGAGCATTGTAGAAACGCGATCGTCCGACATAGGGAGCACCCGGGCACGAATCCCAAACTTTGCCGCCAACTCGGCCGTCGCCTCGCTCAACCTCTTCCCTGCCCGCAGCAGCATCGTCCTCGTCAGATGCGTCGCCAGATCCAGATCGCCCAGGCTGAACCACGATGCTTGGCCCAACTGCTTCATCCGCTCCAGGCAGCGGAAGCTATCGTCCTCGACACCCCAGCCTCGCTCCTTGCTCAACAGCCCCGCCAACCCATAGAGCACGGAGTCCACATCCGGCGAAACGTGCAGCCCCCACCACTCAATGTCGTCGCCGGTATTCACGATGACCGTCAACTCCTCGGGCGGAACGATGTGCTGCAGACCTTGGACCAGCTTGGTGCCACCCGTTCCGCCAGTGAAAACCACGATCATCTATGCTGCCCTTTGAAGGGGCGCAGCTTTAGCTGCGCCGTCGTAAGTCTCTTTCTGGTTCTTGTCATCCCGAGCAGGCTTCAGCCCCCGAGGGACCTGCTTTTCCAGCCGCCCACAATTCCCTCAATCGGTCGCTCAACAGTCCACCTCGCGCCACCACACCGGGCACGAATTCCGGATACACGGGCAAACGCTGCATCAGCTTCTCGCCTGCGGCTTCGGTGCGTCGCTGCAAATCCAGCAGATGCGGCCAGGGCGCCTCGGGATTGATGTAATCCGGCGTCAGCGGCGAAACTCCTCCCCAGTCGTTGATGCCTCCCTCCAGCAACCGCTCGTAGCCGCTCTCGGTAAGGTTCGGCGGCGCCTGAATATTCATGTCGCGCAGAATCAGCCGCGCGACGGCCAGGGTTCGCAGCATGTCGCCGTGGTCCGGCTCGGGCCACGCCGCCATTGCAATTCGCGGCTTAACGCGAAAATTCTGGATGATACCTTCCTGGATGTGACCGTACTCCTCATGCAGGCGCTTGATGGCCAGCAGCGATTCCACGCGATCTTCCATCGTCTCCCCGATGCCAATCAGAATGCCGGTGGTAAATGGCACGCCAAGTTTGCCGGCGTCTTCGATCGTCCTGAGCCGTAGCGCGGGAAGCTTGTCCGGAGCCTGCCCCGCCGGATGCGCTGCCAAAAGGTCAGTGTTGGTGCTCTCTAGCATCAACCCTAGGCTGGGATTGCTCACCCGCAGCCGTTCAATCCAGTTGGCGCTCAGCAGGCCGGGATTGGCATGCGGCAGCAGTCGGGTTTCGCGCAGCACCAGCTCGCACATGGCTTCCAGATAATGCAGCGTGCTGCGATAGCCCAAGCGCTTCAACGTCTCGCGCATCTCGGGAAACAGCGCCTCCGGGCGATCGCCTAGTGAAAACAGCGCTTCGGTGCAGCCGAGTTTTTCGCCCGCCTTGGCCACCGAAAGAACCTCGTCCGGCGTCATAGTGTGCGCGCCCGCTTCGCCCGGATCGCGGCGATAGGTGCAATATCCGCAGTAATCGCGGCAGAGGTTGGTCAGCGGAATAAAAACTTTGCGCGAATAAGTGATGACGCCGGGGCGATACTGATTTTTGAGCGCGCGAGCCGTGGCTAGCAGGTTAGGGAAAATCTCATCGTCGCAGCGCAGAAGCTGCACCGCAACTTCCGCCGCCACGGGCCGTCCGTCGATCACTTCGCGCAGTCGCTCAACCAGATAATCGGGCGACACAGACTCGGCTGCCTTGCGCTGTGTTTTAAGAGTGGCTGGCAAGAACATGCTGGGCTCGCGGCGCTCCATCCTGAGATTGGCGCCCTCACCGAAGGATAACGCAAGAAGAACGCGCCTGCATCTGTCCCAGCCTACCGTTCCTGCGGCACCCCGTCCAATCCATAGCGCCCACGAAAATACAGCAGGGGCGTGCCTTCGCCCCAGCCAATCTCCTTTACCTCGCCGACAAAGATGGTGTGATCGCCGGCCGCGTGGGCACCGACAACCGTACAGTCCAGGTTGGCCAGGGCGTCCTTGAGCACGGGCATGCCGCTCTCCATCGGGCGATACTCGATGCCCAGCCGATAGGCAGCGTCCGGATTGCGCTCAGTATCGGCGAAAAACTCCGACAGCGCCTCCTGCTCCTGTTTCAGCACGCTCACTCCGAACTGGCCGCGCTCGCGCAGATGCAAATACGTTTCCGCCAGGTGGTCGATGCAGACCAGCACCAGCGGCGGTTGCAACGACACCGAGCAAAATGCATTGGCGGTCATGCCGTGCACTGCGCCCTCGGCCGTCTCCACGGTAATCACGGTGACGCCGCTGGCGAAGCGGCCCAAGGCGGTGCGGAATGCGTCCGGTGTGACTGGCTCTGGCATAGAAGAGTTGCCGTAAGCTTTCAGCTCGGTTCCGGCACCAGCGGGTTCAGGGCGAAACCGCAAAGCCAACTATACCCGATCCATCGATTACGCCCGCGAAACGCAGATCGCCTTAATTTGCGATAATCTAACCCACCGCGCTGCAAGTCCGCGTAGGACTTGTCGGGGAGGCAGGATCGAGGTGCTAAACGTTGGCCATCAATCTCTCTGGCGAGTTCACTACCTCAGGCAATCCTGACGAGGTCTTCGATTTTCTCTCCGATCCCAACAAGTTCGGCCCACTACTTCCCGATTTCCAGAGCATGAGCGTGCAAGACCCCACCCACTTCACGGTCAAGCTGCGGGCTGGCGTGGGCAACCTTCGCGGCAACGCAGAAATCAGAATGGAGCTCGCCGAGGCCACGCGTCCGCATCGCGCGCAGTACCAGGGACAAGGCACGGCAGTCGGCAGCCGGATCACGCTCAGCGCCGGTTTCGATCTTTCGCCCGCCTCCGAAAGCACCAAGGTCGCCTGGCAAAGTGAGGCCAACGTCTTTGGCAAGTTGGCATCGCTGGCGGGCGGATTGTTGGAGCCCTTGGGCCGAGAGAACATCCAGAAGCTGATTGACGGATTGCAGCAGGCGCTGGCCGAACCAGCGCAGTCGCAACCGTTAGCGGCCCCCGTCGGCCTGGAGAGCGCCGGCATTGGACAGCCCCCAGCGGTGGCTTCAGCCCCGGCGGAAGTCGCGACCGAAGCGGCGGGCCTCACTCCGGCAAATCTCGATATACCACAGAGTGGGACTGCAGCCCCAGCCGACAATGCCCCTGCCGAAAAAGATCGTGCGAACGAGAGTGCACCGCCCAACAACTGACTGGGCGGGCCTCACCCACGCGGAAATTGCGCCCGTCGCCGACGCCCGGAAGAAGGGCGGACGCCAAGCCGCCGCGGACGCTGACGTGCTAAAGAAGAGGAAGCGATCAAAGCTCCAGTACGAAAAGAGCGCCCGCCGGTTTCACGGGCGCTCCCCAGCTCATGGCAGCAGTCCGTACATCGCTACCTGGTTCTGGGCGCCGACGAACACGTGTCCGTCAGCAATCGTCGGAACTACGAATTTAACTGCCGTACCCGCGCGGTCACGTCCGGAGTCCTGCTCCGAGTTGTAGAGTTCGACCGCCAAGTTTTGGGCAAGATAAGCCCGTAGTACAGCGTAACCGTTGTTCAGGTTGTCGCTCTCAATGATCCAGACGATTCCATTGTTAACGCCGTTGGACGAGATGGATGGAGTCGGACCGGGATAGTTAAACTGTTCTGCCGATCGGGACGTGGGACTGGTGCTCAGCAGTTGCCGGTGCGGATCAAATGCAAAAGCTTTGAGGTAGTCGGACGAACCGCCAAAATATGCGGTGTCGTTCCAGAACGCCGGAGCGCCCAACAGGGCACCGATCACGTAGGGTAGCGTCTGCACGATTTGGCTGTCGTTTCCGGCATGCCAATGGCCCATATCGTCCCGGTTAATCAGGTCAATCGTGCCTTCTTTTCCGGCTTGTACCAGCAGATATGGATAAGGCAAACCCGGCTGGTCAGGCAGCAGCAGCACCCCACCAGAAGCTACATCGCCGTCACCCTGGTCCAGCGTCTGCTCGTCCCAGGGAGTGAAGTAGTCACTCACCGTAAGGCTCTCGGTCAAACCCGACCACGTCAGCCGCAGGACACTATCGCCGAAATCGGTTCCGCCGGAAGACCCGGTGAAATCCCCATTGCCGGTCGGAACATAAATCGAGCCACTGGAATCAGCCGCCGGGCCAGAGCCGCTGGCCCAAAACCCTCCCTCATAACCGTTCGGGGTATCGACGAATACGCCGCTGGGAGCGAGCGTCGTCTGGCTGAACGCCATCAGCCAGCCATGGTAGGTGCCAAGATCGCAGTGCGACGCCCACCCCACAAACACTTGCCCACTTTCCAGCAGCATCCCTGGTCTCTGTCCCTCGATGAGGGGGTCGAATGTCAGCACCCCCCCGACCGAACCGCTGCCGTTGCCGCGGGCTGTCGCAGTAACCACGTGGGGAAGGACTCTTTCTGCGCCCGTCCTGATGTCGAGCACATGCAAGGTCTGGTAGAAAGTCGTGGTCTGCGTTTCCGCGTTATATTCCTTCGTATTGGTCACCAGGTACATGGTATTGGTCGTGGTATCGACCACTGGAGTACCGGTGATTCCGATCTCGGGGCTTATGTCTTGGCAACCAACGTCATTACTCGATATCGGAGTGATAGCGGTGAGCGGACTGAGGGTCTTCAGAAAATTGGTTTGCCAAAGTTGGCCGCCGCTGTTCACATCGAAAGCGTAAACCTGATCGTGTTCGGTCGCGACCAACACGACATTATGACTGCTTCCGCCGATGTTGAGTTGGGGTACGTACAAGGGCTGAGCGTAAACCTGGCCTTGCACCGGGAAAGTCGCGAGCCTGCCAAAGTGCTGTGGCGATACGTTGCCGGGGGTGAGCTCAGTCTCCTGCGTGTTTACACCGGAGCGATAGTTGTCATTGTGATAGGTTGTGACGGCAACTTGTGCCGCACCTAAGGACGCGCACAGCGCGACAACAGAACAAACGAACACACTACGCATGGGCTGCATGCAATAGGACCTTTCTTCTTATTATTTTTGGTTGCAGAAGTAGCTGTGTGGCGCGTGCTGAAGTGGAGTGATTATCCTACGAACTTCGGTAGCTTAGCAACCCGATATTTTGTCGTAAATGGAAGGTTGGAAATGAACAGGTCGCGCCGCAATTTCGTTTGGCCCCACCAGCAAAATCGCTGCCCCGGAACCATCATTTCTTTGCCACGGCCAGCCTGACGCGGCTTTACAGCCGCTAGGCGCGAACAGCCAACCGCTGACAGCGCCACTTTACATCCCCGGCATCTTCATCCCCGCCATGCGCCGGGCGAAGCTGGGCTTGCTCATGCTCTTGAACATCTTGCGCATCTGCGCGTACTGCCGCAGCAGGTGGTTCACTTCCTGCACCGTCGTTCCCGAGCCGCGGGCGATGCGCTTGCGCCGGCTGCCGTTGATGATCTCGTGATGCTCGCGTTCATGCGACGTCATGGAGTTGATGATCGCTTCCACGCGATTGAGCTGCTTATCGTCAACCTTGTCGGCGGCCTGCTGCATGTTGGCGAACGGACCGATCTTCGGCATCATGCCGATGATGCTCTGCAGCGATCCCAGCTTCTTCACCTGCCGTAACTGGCCGCGAAAATCCTCCAGCGAAAAGCCATCGCTGCTCATCGCCTTGCGGGCAAACTCCTCCGACTTCGATTTGTCCAGCTTGGATTCGGCCTTCTCGATCAGCGACAGAATGTCGCCCATGCCGAGAATGCGGCCCACGATGCGATCAGGATGAAACGGCTCCAGCGCATCGTACTTCTCGCCGACGCCGATAAACTTGATCGGCTGCCCGGTCACATTGCGGATGGACAGCGCAGCACCGCCGCGCGCGTCACCGTCCATCTTGGTGAGGATGACGCCGGTCAGCGTCAGCTTTTTGTGGAACTCGTCGGCGGAGCGCACCGCGTCCTGGCCGGTCATGGAATCGGCGACAAAGAGAATCTCTTGCGGATTCAGGATCTTCTTCAGCGACTGCATCTCGTCCATCAACTGCTCGTCGATGTGCAAGCGGCCGGCGGTATCGACGATGAGCACATCGCAGGCGTTGTTGATGGCTTCGCGGCGAGCTTCCTTCACCAAGCGCTCAACCGTCGCGGTATTCGACTCTTCGACCTTGCCTTCGTAGATTTTCGCGTTAATGGCATTGGCCACCACTTTGAGCTGCTCGCGCGCCGCCGGTCGATAAACGTCGACCGACACCAACATCGGCCGATGGCCACCCTGCTTGAGCCAGTTCGCCAACTTGCCCGACGTGGTAGTCTTGCCAGACCCTTGCAGACCCGCCATCAGCACAATCGTTGGCGGCTGCGAGCTGAACTTCAGCTTGGCGGTGTCTTTGCCGAGAACGTTAATCAGTTCGTCGCGAACAATCTTGACCACGTGCTCGGCCGGAGACAGCGCGGTCAGCACTTCCTGTCCTACAGCTTTCTCGCGGATGTGATCGATCAGCTCTTTAACGACTTTGAAATTGACATCGGCCTCGAGCAGCGCCATGCGGATTTCTTTCAGCGCTTCGCCGATGTTCTCTTCCGTCAACGTGCCCTGCCCTCGCAGGTTCTTGAAGGCGCGCTGCAGCTTATCTGTCAGGTTCTCAAACATTGTCAAGAGTCCAAAATTGGCTGGATACGCGGAGCCGTTAAGCCTCCGCGCTGGCTATCAGGATATCACGCAACAACCGGCTAATTGAGTATCGCTCGTTGCGAGCTTCATTGACGTTGCGGCCCTAACGCCCGGCTTCACTCGCGACCGTCTTGTACACCTCCGCCGCCGCAATCACGGTGTTGCAATGAATCGTGACTGTGTCTTCCACGTGAGTTGCGTATCCACCGGCATAGGTGGTCATGACAGGTATATTGCGCGCGCGGGCGGCGCGAAAAACCAACTCGTCCCGCCGCTTCAGTCCTTCGATTGTCAGGTTCAATCCGCCCAGCTGGTCCTGGCTGAAAGGATCTGCGCCCGCAACATAGCACAGAAGCTCAGGCTCAAACTGCCGCAGGCCTGAGCTTAAGGCGTTATCCAGCCACGCCAGATATTCCGCGTCTCCGCAGCCGTCAGGCAGGTTCACGTCGATGGACGACGCCGGCTTGATATACGGATAATTGTTCTCTTGGTGTAGCGAGATGGTGAATACTCCCTTGCGCGGTCCTTCGCTGATGGTCGTGCCAGCAGAAGCGCCCCGCGTCGCGGCCGGCAACGAAGGCAAAGCATTCGCCCGGTGCGCCGCACCTCCAAAAATAGCGGCCGTCCCGTTGCCCTGGTGCACATCGCAATCGACGGTCATGGCGCGGCGAATGCGTCCCCGTTTCTGCATGGCGCGGATGGCAACCGCGAAATCGTTGATCATGCAAAAGCCTTCTCCGTGGTCGGGAAATGCATGATGAAAACCGCCCCCGAGGTTGACGCACAAGCCGTCCTGCAGCGCCCGCTCGGCGGCCAGGATCGATCCACCGGTGTGCAGCATGAAAGCGTCTACCACCTGCGGGGAGTAGGGAATTTCCATCTCCAACTCTTCGCGTACGGTCAGGCTGCCCTCCATCAATTTGTTCACGTAGTGCGGCGAATGCACCAGCAGGACATCGGACTCGCTGGCTGGTCCGGGAGTAATGAAATCGCCTTCCTCAGCCGTGTGCTCTTGCAGCAGGCGCTCGCGAATTAGTCGATACTTGTCGGCGCGAAAAACATGTTCGCCGATAGGCAGGTAGTACTTCTCGCTATAGACCAGCTTGAAGGGCAGCATGGGCCGATGATTTACGCTAAGGACAATTCGCAACTCAAAGTCCGATTCTAGAACGCCGAGCCCGATACCGCGAATGATATTTGCGGCCCGTTCGTGGTCGGGCTTGATGGCAACCTACCCGATTCGTGACCGGACGTGGGTCCTCGAATGCTGCACCAACTGGCCAACAGACAAGGCGCCTGTCGTTAGCGAGTTTTTGCTTTACGACATCGGCGATATCGTGCACACTCCATCAATCACCCAAATTAGGAGGCTGTACGTATGAAGCAAGTTGTGCGCCTTGCAGTGGGGTCACTTTGTCTCTCTGTGATTTTACTCGCGACAGCAACCGCTCAGGACCAATACACCGAAGGAACGGTGGAACGCGTCATTCTCCTCCGCATCCTTCCCGGCCACTTTAGCGCAGCCATGGAAGACATGAAGAAAAACCTTCAGCCCATCTGGGAGGCCGAGAAGAGTGCCGGGCTTATCGAGGGTTACCAGGTTTTCTCTAACCAGACCAAAGCCAATCCCGAAGACTGGGACATTGGCGTTTCGCTTACTTACAAGAACATGGCAGCCCTGGACGGTCTGGGAATGAAGATTCTTGACCTGCGGATGAAGCAGTACGGGGACAAGAGTAAAGAGCAGCACGTGATCAACCAGCGCATCGAAAATATGCAGACGGTGGCCAGCTACCTGATCCGAAACGTTGCCTTGAAGTAAATCTGCAATTTCTCGACTCTCCCTGCGACACCGGCCACCAGCCGGGGTCGCATTTTCATTTAAGATG
Organism: Acidobacteriaceae bacterium; assembly: GCA_003165795.1. Taxonomy (GTDB): domain Bacteria; phylum Acidobacteriota; class Terriglobia; order Terriglobales; family Acidobacteriaceae; genus Bog-257. Next base: position 16,874 of record PMWW01000132.1, on the reverse strand, counting down.
GCCGTGCATGGCGGCGGCCGTTCAACTCGCTTCGCTGCGTCGCGTCGCACGCTACAACTTGCTGGCGACCACGGGAGTGGTGCTGGTTATCATCTTCCTGGCTTGCGCATTGTTCGCGCCGTGGATCGCACCTCAGGATCCCGCGCGCATCGATCTGCCCACGCGTCTCATGGGCCCGTCGGCCTCGCACTGGTTCGGCACCGATGAGTTGGGCCGCGACATCCTCTCGCGAATCATCTACGGCGCGCGCATCTCCATGCTGGTCGGCGGGTGCGTGGTCGCCGCTTCCCTTACGCTGGGACTGATCTTCGGGTCAATCGCCGGTTACTACGGCGGCATCACTGACCGCGTACTCAACGTCGTAGTAATGAACGCGTTCATGTCGTTTCCCGGAATCCTGCTGGCCATCGCCTTCGTGGCATTTCTCGGGCCCGGGATTTTCAACTTGATTTTCGCGCTGTCCATCGGCGGATGGGTGGGCTACGCGCGGCTGGTGCGCGCCCAGGTACTGGCCGTCCGCGAGCGTGAATTCGTCGAGGCATCCCGGGCTCTCGGCGCCAGCGATACGCGCATCATCGTGCGCCACATCTTGCCCAACATCATTCAGCCAGTCATTGTGCAAGCGGCGATTGGCATGGCAGGAGCGATTCTGGCCGAGGCCACCATGAGTTTTCTCGGACTGGGCGTACCGCCGCCCACGGCGAGCTGGGGCACCATGCTGAACGACGCACGCTCCCACCTGTTCGACTCGCCACACCTCGTGCTCTTCCCTGCCGCCGCCGTCATGCTGGCGGTGCTGTCGTTCAACTTCATCGGTGACGGCCTGCGCGACTACCTCGATCCGCGAGCGCGGATTGAAGTTGGAATTTAGAGGCAGTTGTTAGGGGTCAGGAGTTAGTGGTTTAGCAAGGCCCTGCACGGTGTGTGCAAGGCTGGGCAGTGGGCCAACGCCCCAGTTGGTGCGCTATAATCGGCAATCCGGTTTCGCAAATTCTGGTAGGAGCGACTGCATGCACGCGGGCAAGAAACCGAGAGTTCTGGTGGTTGACGACGAGCAAGTCATCGCCGACACTCTGGCCAAAATTCTCGACCTCAACGGCTACGACGCTTCGGCGGTTTACACGGGCACGGCAGCGGTGGAGAGTGCCCGTTCCTTGCGGCCCGACCTCATCATCAGCGATGTCATTATGCCAGACATGAACGGCATCGAGGCCGCTATTAGCATTCGCGCTTTCCTGCCGGCCTGCAAGATACTGCTTTTCTCCGGCCAAGCCGCCACTGCCGATCTGCTGGAGGACGCACGGGCCCACGGCCACGAGTTTGAGATTCTCGCCAAACCGGTGCATCCTTCGGATTTACTGGCCAAGTTAAGAAGTTAGTTTAGGGAAACTGTGAACAACTTAGCTTCAGCTCGAACTGGCCTTCAGGCCGCGTCTCAGCTGCCGTAAATACCCTGGAACTTCAGCCCTGAAAACAAAGAAATCCCGGTTTACTTCAGGAAACCGGATCTGGCGGCGGACCGAAACCATAAATAGAGCGCCAGTTAAAAACCGGCGAGGGATCGAGGTCCGAACGTCCATCGTCATAATGAAGCTGCTCAGGACTGATGGTAAGACGGTCGATGTTAAGCTTCATATTGTCATAGTGATAGTTTTCACCGCCGCGACGCAGGTTGGACCGGTCCTTGAGCAACCTGGCTAACATTTGCTGCTGCGAGCGCATGGAATAATGGCGCAAATTAAAACGGGCCGGCCAGGGACCACCCAGCGGAAGGTTGTGATTGAAAATGCGAATATTTGTGGCGGAAGCTCGCCAGGCGCGAATTCTCGGCGCGCAATCGGGAAAAATAGAATAATGCCGGATACGGGCCGCTGGAGACTTGATGGCCACGTCGTCGGCAGACGTAAACCAGTAGTTATAATTATTAAATTGCATCCAGTTGCAGGATGAAGCATGCACCTCCTCGATCCATTCGCGGTAAGTCTTGGAGCGCGAGGGTCCCTCCAGAATCTCATCCTGATCGGGCCATGAAATCCAATCGTAGTTGGATGCATAGTTCTCCATCAAATGACGCGACATCGCGGGATAGAGTTCGTAGAAGTCGAACTCTCTAGGGACATAGCGGGATTCCAGCAACTCGCTCTTGTATTGCCCGATGATGTCCCCGGTTTCGTCAGTAGATCCGTGGTCCCACACTATTAAATGGTGGTTCTGTTGCAGCAGATACCGAATGGAGTCTGCCAGCAAGTCACCATCGTTATAACAGAGCAAAACGCCGAGCAATCGCATCACGACCGGTATTTATGTCCTCTAAACAAGTTTAGGACGACGGGGTAAAGCCGGCCTTCCGGTTGGCGTCTAAGCTATCGTAAATATTCCGGGACTTCAGCTCCGCAAACGTAGAATACGGGCGTTTCTAGTGCGCCGTCCCGCAATTTCATGTCGTCACCCCGAAGATACAATGTTGCCGGAACGTCCTCACCNNCAACGGTTGAATTTTGCCACGAACTTGCGGGACACGGTACTAGGGCCCCCTTAGCATGAAAACGGATAAAGTCTACATCACTCTGACTACCGAAGCACGGTAAAAAGTTTCTTCCCATTGCATAGCCCAAGCAAATGCTGGCGACAGCGGGCGCGACCGGTAAACAGTAAATCCGACTCAGGACTATTTCTTGACCAAGGCGTCGGAGAGCAGGTGGGCTTTAGTGGCGAGATTGTAGGCCCGCTCGAAATCGCCATCCCCCGTCGCCTTTCGCGATTGTGCGACATAGGAGCGGATCTGATTGACGACCGCCTCTTCATCGTGCGACAAAGTCCTATTCAGGCCGTTCACGGTTTTCTCTGTCGCATCCAGCAACTGGGCCGTTGTCTGCTTCTGCTGCGATAACTGCGCGCTGGTGACATCCGCCGCAATCGCCGTGTCAGGCGGGCCCTCAGCCGCAGGGTTGGCCGGGGGATGGGCCACTGCGAGTGTGCTGTTGCCACTGGCGCCGGCCGCAGAGTTAGCCGGACCGCTCTGTGTGCTGGCTGGCGGTTGCGCTTGCTTTTTTTTCTTCCGGTGGGTCGTGGGCTCCGGCTTTGGCGGCTCCTGCGGAGGCGTCGCCGGCTTAGGTAGAGCCTGCGGCGGTGGTGGACTCGCCTCGGAAATCTCGTCCGGCAGGGGAACTGCAACCGTGTCGACCGGAGCCTTCGCCTGCGGCGGAAGTTGCGGCTTTTTCTTGCCGCATCCTGTCAGCACCAGCTGCGCTACCACCAGGGTCGAGATGGCGAATTGGCGGCCAAAGGTCATGTGTTGTTTACCACACCGGTACGCTGGCGCAATAGACTTCTCCCCATACTAATTGCTCATTGCTAATTGCGAGCTGCTGTCCTCTCAATCCAGGTCGAAGTCGCGCAGCGGCTTACCCGTATCCGGCGTTTCTTTGGCGCGCTTAAGCGCTTCCTGAAATTTTTTCTCCAGCACATCGCCCGAGTGCTTCTGGGCCTCCACCGATTGCCGGAAGAGCGACTCCTTGCGGCTGTCCTGGTCTTTCATGGCGCGCGCCGCCGCTTCCAAATCTTCAAAGGTCTTGGGCACCGCCTTGGCGGTGTGCGCGATCACCGCCTTGGTTTCGGCGTCGATCTTAAGCAACGCGCCACAGCACGGGCAGGCTACGTCGAACGGAGCGGGATTCTTGGACATGGCGGAATCTTACCCCAGCTTGGCAGCGGCGTGCTAGCGGCGCACCCGATCCATCCCCGGCGCAAAGTTTTCTCGTGTTATCGCAGGTCCCTCACGGTCTCCCGTTTTATATTCAAAACCAGCCCGGCATCACTGCCGATATCGAGATGATCCCGATCCAGAGATCAACGAAGCCTACCAGCGCATGTTGCGCAGCGATGTGAAGTAGCGCTTCGCGATCGATATGGCGTCGTTGAAGTAGGGACCGCGGCCTGTTAAGGCCTCCCTAAAAGGACCGATACATAAATACATTAGCGGCGCGGGCCTGCGGCATCAGCGTCATCACTAGCACGCAGGCCGCAGCCCACATCGGAGCAACCCACACCCAGCGGTCGCGTATGACAGTTGCCATCAATTCTGAGCGGGACGTTACGGCTGCCGCTTCCAGCCGCTCGGAATGGCGGTCGAGACCATTAATCACCACCAGTACCACAGCGTAGGATACCGCCAAACCCAGTATCAGCAGATAGAGACTCTGGTGAAGAACGTGACTGGAATAAGCGGCGGGCGAGATAAGCGCGGAAAACATCGCTCCCGCTTGAGCCAGGGAATTAGCGCGGAAGAAAATCCATCCCAGGCTGATAAACGCCATGGTTAACAGCCACGAGAAAAATGTCCAAGCCTTCCCCGCGAGCGCCCAATTGAATCTCTGCTCCACCTGTTGCGCTTGCCGGTGCAGGATCAGAAGCACGCCGTGATAGCAGCCAAATAATACGAACAGAAGCGTCCCTTTGTGCCAGATTCCGAACAAAACCATCGCCAACAGCAAGCAGAGCTTCCGCCACCACTCCTCGCGACGCAGCATTGCCAGTGGCAGGAATACATAGTCGCGTATCCAAAACGAGAGCGACATGTGCCAGCGTGTCCAGAAGATCGATGGGGTGGTTGAGGCGAACGGCCGGGCAAAATTTTCCGGCACGACAAAGCCCAGCACTCTGGCGACGCCAATCGCCAGGTGCGAGTATCCGGCAAAGTCGAAGAACACTTGCAAACCGTAGCCCAACGCCAGCAACCACACATCCGGACCGCTCCAGCCCGCGGCCTGGTCGAAACCCGCGTTAATCCCCTGTCCGGTGAGCATCCCCTTGCCGAGGAGTTGAGCGATCTGCATCATCAGCAACCCGGTCGCAATGCGGCAGAGGCCGCGTCCTATGTCGTCGCGGGACGGCGGCATCTGGGAGCGGAATTGTGGGAGCATGTCGGGCATGCGGCAGATTGGTCCCGAGATCACCACCGGAAAGAACGCCATGTACAGCGCGAATTCAAGCAATGAGGGATCGATCTCCTCGCCGCGGTACAGGTCGAAGAGGTAGCTCATTGCCTGAAAGGTCCAGAAGGAGATACCGAGGGGCAAAGCCAGGTGAGAGAACTTCTGCAGCGAGGCAACGGGAATCGAGATGGTGATTCCAGGTACGTACTTGAACGTTGCCAACAGGAGCAAGTTGAAAGCCAGTCCTGCCCACAGTACAAGAGGAGTCGGCTGGCGCTTGAGCCACCGCCCGATCAGGAAGTTGATGACTGTGGAAGCGAGAAGCACAGCCAGGAACCACGCTCCCCAAGTGAGATACAGCGCGTAGCTGGCAATGAGGAGACCGGCTTGCCGCACTCCTCGCGAGCGCACCTTCGCCAAGACCAGCAGTCCCAAACCTAGCGCGACAATGTATAGCAACGCTCGAAACAGCATCTCGTGCTCCCCGCTCATGGGCGCACGCCCGATGGATCGCTGGAGCCGTTTCTGGATTGACTGTCTGCATCCTGACTTGAGATTGGCGCCGGGCGCTTGGAGGCAGGGCTGTCCAGCAGGGCGTTGCCAATCACATTCGCAACCACGGCATCACCTGCCGAGTTGTAATGCGTATCTCCAAAAATGAAATGACTTAGATACCAGCAGCCGGGCTGGGTGCGAGGACATTGGTCTTTAATGGCAAAGAACGCCGGGAAGAGGGTGACAAAGCGTTTGCACTTGCCTTCGCACCAATCGCGCCAGATGCGTACTTGCCGGGAATCAGCGGTATCGTGAGCGACTTGCGCCGGCCAGGGATAGACCACAACGCTGATCGGGATGTTCCGCTGCTTCAGTTCCTGCCACAGCAGGTCCATCTTCTCCTTTTCCCTGCGAATGCCGCCCTCCAGTCCCAATGGTGCGTAGCCGGTTTCGTAAGGGTCAACGTCGGAAACCTTGCGATAGGTCCAGGCCGAGCGCTCCAAGTCGAACTCATTGCCTCCATGGCCCAGTTCAAGGTGATACCAACCGAACCGCACCAGCCCTTTTTCAAAAAAATCGAAGACATCGTTGGTCAGCAGAAGCTGGTTGTTAATCCATAGTCGTAGATTGGAATACCAGTTCGCTTTGGCTGACTTTTGACTGGCAGTCATTACCGCTCCCGATGAACCGACGTCGTGAAAGAAGGCAGCCTCATCCTGGGCATCCGAAATATCGATAAACACTATGGCTTCGTCAAACTGGATTCCCTGGTTGATCAGCATTCTTGCCGTGTTCAGGTAATTCGACGGTGAGTAGCCCTCCACGCTGCTGTTGAGGAACTCGTATTGCGGGAAATTGGCCGCGATGCGACCGATAAAGCTGTCCTGCCAACTTGTCATGCCTTCTGGCGCCGAGTCACCCAGGACCAGAATACGAGGCTGGGAACTCGTCAGCGGCACTTGCCGGATACGTTCATCGCGAAAACCCAGGCTGTTGGTATTGAACGCGTACGAGTTTCCCAGCCACGGTCGAATGCACGAACAGTTTGGCTGAAAGGCAAAACTCCGCTGCGGATCGCGGACGAAGCAAAATCCGTGCGGTCCGCCGGAAACCGCCCCACCCAGAATCGCCGCGCTATAGAAGTAATCGAAAGCGACGAAACCTGCAACGCTGAATATCAGCGACGCCACAAACAATGCCAGCTTGAGCCGCAGTTGCCGCCCGGCCCGTGGGGGAAGCGGACCAACCGATATCGTGCTCGTCTGTACTATGCTCACCGTCTCAACTCTTTTCCAGGGTCCGCCGTTTCATGCGATCGGTCGCAGGCTTCTGTCCGTTCTCACTTGCCGGGCTTTCCCACGCGCTGCGCGGTGGCGAACATGAGGGCGACAGTGTCCATATCTTTGGGTTGGATTTTTCCCGGCGGAATACGCATGTGCGTCACTTCTTCCAGCTTCACCAGTGCGTCGAGCAGCCCCATGGAGTCGATCAATCCAGATGAGAGGAGGGGGGTGTTTTCGTCGATCTGCACGCCCCGTCGCCGCATGATCCTGGTGATGTGCTCAATCATCTGCTGTGCTTCGGCGGTCACGAATTCGTATTCTCCTGTTCTTGAGTCACTTCCGTCTGGCTCCTCAGAGACGCCTCACGCGTCTGCAACCGCTCCGCCAACTCGTTGACGAACTGCGCGGCCATTCTTCCCTCCGCCAGCTGATGGTCGAAGGTAAGAATGAAGTTGAAACTACCCGGAGCATCGGCGACCGGAAATAACTCCGATGCGATCCCGAGAATGGCCGACTGGCCTTGATTGATCAAGGGAAGAAACGAAACCACACCTTCAGCGGACAGGTCGGAAACTACGAAAGTTCCGCCGCTCAGGTCCTCTGCCTTAAGTTCCTGACGAAGATATTTGTACATCAGATCCCTCAGCTCTTCGGCGATCTCGATAGCATCCTTCTGGTCGGCATTGCGCACGACAGGCACCAGCAGTCCCTTGCCGTAATCGATCGCGATGCCCACATTCACTTCCTCGTAGTAACCGGCGTGGCCCTCCGCAAACACGGCATTGAATGCTGGATATTTCTTCAGCAGCCGCGCTGCCTCGAAGACGATGAAGGCGACAGGACTGGAGACCACGCCACCGGAGGTGCGCAGCAGCGAACGCAGGCCGCGAGTCGGGCAGGATACCGTCACGGAACTTGCCAGCGCGTGGCCCTGCGCGGACCAAAGACGGCGAATCTCGCCTAGCTTGCGGCGGGGCAACGACTCCCAGCGCATGGGCACGGACGAGGCAAATGCCGGTTGGAAGGCATCGCCGGCCGGCATCGCCCCGCTAACCAACTCGTCGATTTCATCCGCGCTCTGGATATAAGAAACAACGTCCTGAGCCCGCACCAGGGGCAGATGGGCGAACTGCTGCGGATCGAGATTGTGCTCGCCAAGCAAGCGGACAGCGCTGCGGCTGAAGCGAGGGGAAAATGTTCCGGTTTCCCCAACATCGTGTCGCGGACGCTTCTCCGATGTTGTCCGGGGAGCCACAATTTTCGTAGCCGTTTTCCGCACCTTGGCCGCGGCAATCACTGGGGAACTCCGAGGAAGCGGGGTATCCACAGCCGGCGTAATGTAGCAGAGAGGAGAACCAATCGCGAGCTCGGAGCCGAGCTGGTGCTCGTAACGGACAAAACCGTCAGCCGGCGCGTGGATATCGAGCAGCGCCTTGCTGGTTTCGACCTGCGCCAGCAACTGCTCCGCCTGCACCTTGTCGCCCGAGGAAACCAGCCACGCGGTCAGCTTCACGGTTTCATCATTCACGGTCTCCTGCGGAACCAGCACAGGAATCAATTCCTGGATCACCGCACCACCTCTAGGGCGGAGGCTGCAATCGCATCGCTTCCCGGTAGCAGATCGAGTTCCAGCGGCTTACAGGACGGGATCGGGTGAGCTGGAGCACTGCGGCGCTTGCTGCGGGTCAGCAATCCAGGATCGGACTCCTGAATCGCCGCCAGCACCTCCGAACCGAAGGCGCAAAAACCCTGCCCCTCTTCCACTATCAAAAGCTTTCGGGTCTCCCGCACCGATTCCAGAATCGGATTGAGGTCGAGTGGATAAAGTTGCAGCGGACAGATGATCTCGGCAATGACATCGTGCTCCTCGAACAACTGGTCCACCGCTTTTTCAGCCTCTTCCAACATCCCTCCGTAACAAACGATCGTGATGTCCGCGGAGGCGGCGGGACACAAGCGAGTGCAAGGAAACTGCTCGTCGGTGTGCTCCCAGCGAAACCCCTGCGGCGCTTCGCTGGAAACATTCTTGGCGTAGAGTACCTTGTTCTCCAGCACAAGGGTTGGGCGATCGATCTGCTGTAAGAGATTCTCGTAAAAAGCAGCCGGGTCATAGCGGTGATGCAGGGCGAAAACGCGCGTTCCAGGCACGCCGAGAAAGTGTTTCTCCAGCGACTGGCTGTGCGTCGGCCCATATCCGCGCCGTCCGCCGACAGGGGTTCGAATCACCACCGGGACCGACACCTTCCCGTTATACATGTACCGGAACTTGGCGGCGTGATTAATGATTTGATCGCAGGCCAGAGCCAGGAAATCTCCGAACATGATCTCGCATATGGGACGCTCGCCCGCCATCGCCATGCCGGAGCCGATACCCACCAACGCCGCCTCGCTGATTGGGGTATTGCGCACCCGTCCCGGGAATAGCGCGCTCAAGTCTTTCGTCACCTTGAACGCACCGCCATACGGGGACTCGATATCCTCTCCAAGCAGGATCACGCGATCGTCGCTCTCCATGGCCTGGCGCAATCCCTGGTAGATCCGTCCTGACACGCGGTCTGAAGAGTCGATCCGAGCCGGCACCCACCTCACATCGCGATTCGCCGGGGCTTCCTGCGGTTCAGCCTCGGTAAAAGGCGACGCTTCTGCGTCTTCTACAGCTGCCGCTACTCGCTCTTGCGCCCGCATCTTAAATCCCGCGGCCTGCTCCGGGTACTCTTGCTCGAAGGCCCGCAGCGGATCGAGGCTCCAATACCGCTTGACCTCCGCCGGATCGCGATCATCGTCTCCTTTGGAGTGGGCCATAAGCCGGTAGGTGTCGATGCGCAGGAAACACGGCTTCGATTGCGCGCGCACGTACTCCACGGCATCGGCCGCTCGTTCAAACAGGCCATCGAGGGCCCAGGTGTCAGCCATGAGGCTATGAATGCCGAACGCCTCTGCCCGCTGGCAGATATCGCCTGCCAAGGTCTGGCGCTGCGCCGTACTTTGCGCGTAGAGATTATTTTCCAGCGCGATCAACAGGGGCAGCTCCCACTTGGAAGCGATGTTGAACGCTTCGTACACCACGCCTTCGCCCAGCGTGCCATCGCCAATGAAGACAGCGACGATGTTGCCTCGTTTGGCCAGCTTTTGCGCCAGCGCCAGCCCCGCCGACACCGGTACGATACCGCCCTGTACCCCATTGCTGAAGACGCCTTGCGAGCAAATGTGCTGGCTTCCGCCGCGACCCCCGCATACTCCGGTCTTACGGCCCATGATTTCCGCCATCAGGCCGTTGACATCGCCGGTGCGCGCCAAAAAGTGTCCGTGGCCGCGATGGTTGGTGAAAATTAGATCGCCGTCCTGCAGGTTTCTGCAGACCGCCAGGCCGCTGAACTCCTGGCCGATGCAGGTATGAACTGTTCCAAACAGCTTACCCTCGGAAAACAGTCCCAATAGCTTCTGCTCGAAGGCGCGAATCAAGAAGGCCTGCTCGAACTCGGCTGCGGTCACAACCGAAGAGGCGCGAGACATTGCGGGCACACTAGTCCCAATCCCGCCGAATGCATGGTGATTACTTTCGGGCGACATTAATATCGCAGTATAACGCAATTGATCGCGGGACCAGACGGCCCACGCAGGGGACAACTTTAGTAGTCGCAGGCCCTAGCTACAAGAAGACTTAGGGAGACTCTGATTAAGTCCCAGCAATTCCCTCAGCGGCTGAAGCCGAAGTGATTCTGCGGCATTTACGGAGGCCTCAAGGCCGTCCCNNGACTTAATCAGAGTTTCCTTAGCGCAGCTCCTCCATGCATTCCTCCAGCACCTGGCGCGAAGGACGAGTAACGCTCTCCGGCAACGTGGCCAGCGGCCTGTCGGTCATGTCGATCATGTCGAGAAAATTGGGCGCGGTGGTGTTCAGGTAGAAAACGCCGGTAAGCACATCGCCCGCTTCGTGCGACTCCATGATGCGTTTGATCGCCTCGGTCTTATTTGTAGGATCGTAATCCCTCTCCAGTTTGCGCAGGCGCAACTGCGAGCCATCGTGCATGGTGACATTGATACTGGTGCCGGCATCGTATTCCACATCGATTTCATTGAAATGCGGCACGAAGTTCAAGTCGTGCAGCGGCTCTTCGTGGTCTATCACGAATTTGTAGGACTTGGTCGAACCCTCGTGATCGTTGAAGGTCGTACAAGGTGAGATTACGTCGAGCATCACCGTGCCGCGATGCGACAACGCCGCCTTCAACATGGTGTGCAGCTGCTTCTTGTCGCCGGAAAATGAACGGCCTACAAAGGTCGCGCCCAGCATGATCGCCAGAGCGCAGGTATCGATAGGCGGAAGATCGTTGATGACGCCGGTCTTCAGCTTCGATCCCAGATCGGCGGTAGCCGAGAACTGGCCCTTGGTCAGTCCATAGACGCCGTTGTCTTCGATGATGTAGATCATCGGCAGATTGCGGCGCATCAGGTGGACAAATTGTCCGATCCCGATTGATGCGGTGTCGCCGTCGCCGCTGACGCCCAGCGCGACGATCTTGGAGTTGGCCAGCACCGCGCCGGTGGTGACCGAGGGCATGCGCCCGTGCACCGAGTTGAAGCTGTGGGAGCGGCCCATGAAGTAGGCTGGACTTTTGGACGAGCAGCCGATACCCGACATCTTCACGACGCGTTCGGGCGCGATGCCCATCTCGTAGAAGGCGTCGATGATGCGCTCAGAAATGGCGTTGTGGCCGCAACCGGCGCACAGCGTGGTCTTGCCTCCGCGATAGTCGAGCACGGTGAGACCGATGCGATTGATTTTGGGCTGCGGCGTGGCCGTGGTCGCCATTTACTTGCCCTCCTGGGAAATGATGTTGTCGGTGATAGTGCGCGCGTCAATGGGCAGCCCGTTGTAGTGGCGGATGCTGCGCAACTTCGCGATGTCCTCGACCGCGATGTCAAGCTTCACTAGTTCGTGCATCTGCGCGTCGCGGTTCTGATCGACAATGTAGACCCGCTGGTGCGTAGCGATGAAATCGTGCACTTCGCGATTGAACGGATAGGCACGCAGGCGGAGATAGTCGACGCGCACTCCGTACTCGGATTGCAACTGATCGAGGGTCTCGACCACCGCGTGGTGCGAGGTTCCATAGGCGATGATGCCGACCTCGTTGCTGTCGTTGCGCACGATTTCCGGCTGGGGAACCAGGGTGCGCGCGTTTTCGAACTTGCGCGTCAGACGGTCCATGTTGTTGGCGTAGTCGTCGGGACGCTCGCTGTACTGCGACTTTTCGTTATGACCGCTGCCGCGCGCAAACCACGCCGCGCCCGAATGATCGGTCCCCGGCAACGTGCGGTAACCGACGCCGTCTCCGTCCACGTCTTTGTAGCGCGCGAATCCGCCCAGCCGATCGAGATCTTCCGCCGTCAAAACTTTGCCTCGGTTCTGCGGCTTCTCGGGATACTGAAACGGCTCCGACATCCAGTTGTTCATGCCCAGATCGAGATCGGACATGACGAACACCGGCGTCTGAAGCTGCTCGGCCAGATCGAAAGCATCATTTGCCATGCTGAAACATTCGCTGACACTGCAGGGGATCAGCATGGGATGGCAGGTATCGCCGTGCGACAACCTGGCCACAAACGCGATGTCGCCCTGCGAGGTGCGGGTGGGCAAACCGGTCGAAGGACCTACGCGCTGAATGTCCCAGATGACGCCGGGAATCTCGACGTAGTAGCCCAGGCCGGCAAACTCTGCCATCAGCGAAATGCCCGGGCCGGCGGTGGCTGTCATGGAGCGCGCTCCGGCCCATCCCGCGCCCAGCACCATGCCGATGGCGGCGAGTTCGTCCTCCGCCTGGACAATCGCGAAAGTTGCCTTGCCATCCGGACCGACGCGATATGCCTTCATGTAGTCAATCAGCGTCTCAACCAGCGACGACGAAGGCGTGATGGGATACCAGGTCACCACGGTCACCCCGGCGAACATTGAACCCATCGCTGCGGCGGCGTTGCCGTCGATGATTATCATGCCGGCCGTCTTGTCCATGCGCTCGACGGTGAACGGATCGGCTTTGGTGAGAGAAGCGGTGGCGTAATCGTAGCCGGCCTTGGCGGCATTCCAGTTGAGCTCCGCGGCCTTGACCTTCTTAGCAAACTGCTTACGCAAGGCTTTCTCTACTTCCGCCATGTCGAGATTAAGCAGCCGTGCGACGACGCCAACATAAACCATGTTCCTGACCAGCTTGCGCAGCTTCGACTCAGGACAGACAGCGGCGGTGATCTTGTCGTAGGGCACGGGATAGAACGTGAGATCGGAGCGCAGCTCGTTGAGCTTGAGCGGCTCGTCATACAGCGCCACCGCACCGGAAGCCAGCGACATCACGTCTTCGCGCGCGGTCTCGGGATTCATCGCCACCAGGAAGTCGATTTCCTTCTTGCGCGCGATATAGCCCTTCTTGCTGGCGCGGATGGTGTACCAAGTCGGCAGTCCGGCAATGTTCGAGGGGAACATGTTCTTGCCGGAGACGGGGACGCCCATCTTAAAGATGGTGCGTAGCAGAACGGTGTTCGCGCTCTGCGATCCGGAACCGTTCACCGTTGCAACTTGGATGCTGAAGTCGTTGACGACAGGCTCACGCACGGCATCGTGCTCGGTGCCGTGTACTGCGAATTCGGTTGTGGCCATCAATACCCCTTACTACAGAAGGATGTTGCGGGTAGGCAGAACGTTTCATTATAGGGCAGTTGGCAAGGGTTGGGGGAGCGATAAGGTCGACGTGGGCCGGAATCGTCAATCCTGCATTGTGAGACGAAACGCCTGTTTACGCCGGCGCAGTTTGTACCTCGAAGTACTGCGCCATCTTGCGGAACTTGTCGTAACGCGCATTCAGCAGGGCGTCGGTCGGCAACTTCTCCAACTCAGATAAGTGCTTTTCCAGCATGTCGGCCAGCGAATTGGCTGCGGCGTCGGGGTCGTGATGGGCTCCGCCGGCCGGTTCAGGGATAACCTCATCGCAAATACCGAGCTCCAGATTATCTTTCGCAGTGATCCGCAGCGCTTGGGCGGCAATATCTTTCTTGGTGGAGTCGCGCCACATAATGGAAGCGCAGCCTTCGGGCGAGATGACCGAGTAGATGCTGTTCTCCATCATCAGCACGCGGTCGGCGACAGCGATAGCCAGCGCACCACCGCTGCCACCTTCACCCGTGATCACGGCGACGAACGGCACTTGCAGCCGTGCCATTTCGCGCAGATTGTGAGCGATGGCTTCGGCCTGGCCGCGTTCTTCGGCGCCGAGTCCGGGATAGGCGCCAACAACATCGATCAGCGAAATGACCGGCCGCCGCCACTTCTCGGCAAACTTCATCGCGCGCAGCGCTTTGCGATAGCCTTCGGGATTAGGCTGACCGAAGTTGCGATGCACGCGCTGCTTGGTGTCGCGCCCCTTCTGCGTGCCCAGAACGAGCACTTCCCGGCCGCGAAAACGGGCCATGCCGCAGACCATCGCGGCGTCGTCGCCAAAACTGCGGTCACCGTGAATCTCGCTGAAGTCGGGGAAGATACGTTCGATGTAATCCAGCGGATAGGGCCGGTTGGCATGGCGCGCCAGTTCGGTGCGTTCCCAGGGAGTCAACTGTCCAGCCATTTGACGGCGTAGCGCCTCGATGCGGTCGTGCAATACCTGCAACTGTTTTTGCGCGTCCTGATTATCGCCGGCAACGGTCTGCAGTTGTTGAATCTGGGTTTCAATGCGTTCCAGTTCGTCTTGCGCTTTTGAAACGGCTTCCATATAAGAACCTTCTCGCCCCACTGCGGTGTGGCACACCGCCTCAACCGCGCAGATCCAGAAATCCAACGCGGACAACATTCCGCTTTGCTGAGAGGACAGCTCGGTTTCGTTGGCCACGGCGGTATCCGGTTCACCCGGGACCAGGCTTAATCGACGACGCGCACGCTGCCGCGGCCGCACAACTCTTCTACCCGGCTGATGAAGGCCCGATCCGGCAACACATTATAGCCTTCCGCATCCATCACCACGATGAAGTCGCCTTTGCGTTCCAGATCGAAGAGCACGCGAGCTGCGCCTTGACGTTCGCGGCACAGCGTCTGCAGCTCGTCGATGGTCGAAGGCGAAGCCGTCTCCAGCGCGACCTTAATGCGCAGGTGGCTCGGCAGTTTGGGTTTCGCCTCCTCCAGCGGCGTGATGTCGCCGATCATGAGCTTGGAGTTCGAGCCCTCTTCGACGCGAACCCCGCCTTTCACCAACACCGGGACCGTGAGCTTCAACTTCTCCGCCAGCCGCCGATACGGTTCGGCGAAGCAGAGCACATCGACCGACCCGTTCATGTCTTCGAGCTGCCCCTGGGCGTAAAGATCGCCCTTCTTCGACTTAGCCACGCGAATGCCCTTGAGAATTCCGCCAATCAGGATTTCGTCTTTGCCGGTCGAAGACTTCAGCTCGGCAACCTCGGTCGTCGAGAGTGCATTGAAGTCGAGCAGCTTCTCGCTGTACTTCTCCAGCGGATGCCCGGTGATGAAGAAGCCCAGAATCTCTTTCTCATGGGCGAGTCGCTCATGCTCGTCCCAGTCGGGAGTATTGGGCAGTGGCTTTTCAGTGGTTCGGTTGCCATCGTCCTGCTCAAATACTCCGAACAGCCCATGCTGGCCGAGCGCCGCGTCCTTTTGCGCCTTCAGCGCCTGGTCCATGGCGCTGTCGATTACCGCTATCAGTTGCGCGCGCCGGCCCAGCGCATCCATGGCGCCGCTCTTGATCAGCGACTCGACCACCCGCTTGTTGAGCAGGTGCAGATCGACCTTCTCGCAGAACTCGAAGACCGACTTGAACGCGCCTGCATCTTTGCGCGCCTTCACGATTGAGTCGATGGCGTTGTGGCCTACGTTCTTTACCGCTGCCAATCCGAAGCGGATCGCTTCACCGTGCGGCGTAAAGTAAGCATCGCTCACATTGACGTCGGGCGGCTCGACAGCGATGCCCATCTCGCGGCATTCGTTGATATACTTCACCACATCGTCAGTGCTGCCGGAAACCGAGGTCAGCAGCGCCGCCATGAACTCCACCGGATACTTCGTCTTCAAGTACGCCGTCTGATAGGCGAGCAGCGCATACGCTGCCGAGTGCGACTTGTTGAAACCGTAGCCCGCGAACTGCTCCATCAGGTCGAAGATCTTCTCAATCTTCTTGGGATGAAAGTTGCGTTCAGCGGCGCCGCGCACAAAGCGCGCGCGCTGCTTGGCCATGGCTTCGGGATCCTTCTTGCCCATGGCGCGCCGCAGCAGGTCAGCTTCACCCAGCGAGTATCCCGCCAGGCGATTGGCGATCTGCATCACCTGCTCCTGATAGACGATGACGCCGAGCGTTTCCTTCAGCATCGGCTCCAGCTCCGGCAGTTCGTACTCAATCTTCTTGCGGCCCCACTTGCGCTCAACGAAGTCTTCGATCATGCCGCCCTGGATCGGTCCCGGCCGGTAGAGCGCGTTCAACGCAGTGAGGTCTTCGACCGCGGTGGGCTTGTAGCGCCGTAGCACGTCNNCATGCCGTGCGATTCAAACTGGAAGACGCCGGAGGTCAGACCGGTGTGGAAGACCCGCTCATACGTTTCCTTGTCGTCAAGCGCCAGCTTCTGCAGATCGAGCCGCTCGCCCCGGGTCTGCTCGATCAGCCGCAGCGCATCGTCGATGATGGTCAGCGTGGTGAGCCCAAGAAAGTCCATCTTCAGCAGGCCCAGCTTCTCCACCGCCTTCATGTCGTAAGCGGTGACAATTTCGTCGTTCTTGGTGCGATGCAGCGGCACCAGATCGGTAAGCGGAATCGGCGAGATCACCACGCCGGCAGCGTGCACGCCGGAGTTGCGCACCAGGCCTTCCAGCTTCTTGGCCGTGTCGATCAGCTCTTTCGTCTGCGGCTCTTTGTCGTAAGCCGCCGCCAGGTCGGGCGAGTCCTTCAACGCTCGATCGATCGTAATGTTCAGCGTCGGCGGAATCATCTTCCCGATGCGCTCGACTTCGGCATAGGGAATATCCATGGCGCGGCCGGAATCTTTGATCGCGGCTTTTGCCGCCATCGTTCCGAAGGTGATGATCTGCGCCACCTGATCGCGCCCATATTTCTGCGTGACGTAGTCGATGACCTCGCCGCGGCGCTTCATGCAGAAGTCGATGTCGATATCGGGCATG
>PMWW01000014.1 GCA_003165795.1 Acidobacteriaceae bacterium | reverse complement strand
GGCTGGCGCGTAGCTGTGATCGGTCCGGATGCGAAAGGTCAGCGACTGCAAAGGTCATGAATATGAACCGATTGTTTTACCTCGGTATGCTATTCGCATGCGGGCTCTCGTCATGCTCGCCGGAGACGCCTATTGCAGAGACGGAATACTCGGCAAAAATAGTGGGAGACTGGCAGGGCACCGTTGGCGACATGAAAGAGACCATATCATTCGATGCCGACGGGAAATTTGTATCCGAGGTACGACGACAAGGATTCATCAGTAACACTCTGGGCCAGGGTATAACGGGCACGATTCGCGGAACGTGGGCGCTCAATGGAAAGTCGATAACGTTGAATGTTGTCAGTGCTGAAAATGACCGCGTCTTGAATAAATCAACTACAAGCACAATCGAAAAATTCAGGCCAAATGAGCTGCTCGTGAAAAGCGTTGGTGGAGGCACTTCAGCATTCTTACGAATGCTCTAAGCCGACANNGGGGCCGGCCAGGGTGCTGAAAGGCGCGACTGCCGTGGGCGATCTCAATGAGAACCTTGATCAATAGGTCGAATAGAGGACCACATGAGCTGTTCAAGTGCTCGACAACGAGGGAATAAGCATGACTTTGACGGTGACCTTGAACGGCGACAAACCTCATCTCGCTGGAAGTCTTGCACAAAAGGCAGCCGAGGGGTTCGCCAGCAAGCATGGCCTGACCGGCTACCAAGTCGTTGCAATATGGCAGAACTCTGACGACCCACTTTTTGATGAGTTAGATAGCGCCATCACAAACGCTGCGATCGAAGGATTAGATGATCGCGACGACTTCGATGGTTATCAAATAACCCCTACTGACTGATCAGCCGGATAGGCGGACCATCCGTCTTGCATCAAGAGAGATNNCCATTACGACTGGCCGGGCTATTAGAGGCCGTTCCCATCGAACCTTCAATACCGGAGGGGCCGACCCTCCCGGCGCTGCCTATAAGGCTGCGGCGCACTAAGACTTCTTCGGCCGAAGCCGGCGAGAGAGCGCTCGCCGTCGGTCGGCCGGTCCAGGCTTTTGCGCGCTTGGCTCGAATTTTCGAAAATCGAGAGCGGTCCGGTGTTTCGGCGCATCGACAGATGGGGTGGGATCGGCGCGCCGCGCTCGATCCCCAAAGCGTCAACGCCGTCATCAAGAGCCGATACGCCGCCGCCGGGCTCGATCGGGGGCAATATTCGGCGCATGGCCTGCGGTCGGTGTCACGTTGCACGTAATTGGGGTCTGCTTCACTCTCGGTGCAAATTGCAATCTTGAAGCGGTAGCATGCGCGCACGAAGCAATTCGGTACTGGCGCGACCATACATAGACCGCTTAAGCGTCTTCAATCGGTTGATCTGCCCCTCCGTCTGGCCGTTGCTCCATGGCTCTGTCACGGCGTTTTGCACTGCGCTTTTGTCTTGGCGCAATGTCTTTGCAAAACGTCGCATAGTGAAAACGCCGCAAGAAAAAGCGTCTCGTAGCCATTCGTCCAGCTTTTCCGCCGAGCGCTCGCGAAACAGGCCGTTATACCAAAGGCTATTGAGATTGACCGATATGAGCCCATTCAGGCATCCCGATTGAGGTGATGACTTCGGGCTGGGCGATGAGTCTTCGCCAAGCGTCGCAAGCGGCGTCGATGATTGCATCGTAGGTTTCGAAGACGCGGTTCGACAGCCAATTGGCGCGCAGATATTGCCAGATGTTCTCAACCGGGTTGAGTTCCGGCGCGCGCGATGGGAGGAAGATCGGCGTAATGTTTTTCGGCATGCGGAGCTTGGTCGTCGTATGCCAGCCTGCGCGATCGAGCAGCAGGACAGCGTGCGCGCCCTTCCAGGACCGCCGCCAGCGACAACAGCCGGCGACTCTGATTGGCGTCCTTCGAGCCCTTCGCAAGCCGCCGAAGCTCGTCAACCGAATAGTCCGTCCGCAATTTCACCGCAGCTGGCATGGCGCGAATCCTCCCCGCGCCAATGAATCAGAAGTCGCTCAATCGCGGAATCCCCCATGAGTCAGAATTCGGAGCCGCTGGTAGAGTAGGAAGATTAGGTGTGGGCGCAGGTGGCGGCGGAGCCCTATCTAACAGTCACGGAATCTGTCACTCTTAAGCTTATGAGCGCCGATGCCGGCGCATTCTCGACCGTAGCCGGAAACTAAGCCGCAACCGCTTTTGACCTGATGCGTTGCGTGCAAGAATATAAACCAAGGAAGCCTCGAATATGGAACGTATGAAGCCTATGGAACCTATGAAACCAATGGAGCCGATGAAGCCGATGTCTGGCGGCGAGCAATGGTGGCCCAACGATTTGGGCGAACCGTCATCGACCGGATCGCAAAACAGCATGCGTTATGCTTTTTTTTCGAAGGCGCGGCGGCTTCTCATCGAAAAAGACAACAAATTGACGACATATGACAGTGGCGATCATCAAATCAGTGGCGTTCAACAGAGTGGCGGTGGCAGTGATCCGGCGTTCACGAGTCAGAACGGTTCTGTGAATCTTGGCGAGTTACGAAGGATCAGCTNNACTGAAATGCTTTAGTCTGAATGGACCGCGCGCAATGAGGCAAGGGGGAAATCGCACTCGCAAATAACGCCCGAGCGCTCGAACCGCAATCGCGCATCCCCATGAAGTAGTCGGGCAAGGCTCTGCTCGATGAGCCGCGTGCCAAAACTGCGCCGCGTCGGTTCTTTTACAATGGGGCCGCCCTTTTCCTCCCAGACCAGCTTAAATCGGTGCGCGTCTTCGTCAAGCATTGAGGTAATCTCGACATGTCCCTCAGCATTTGAAAGCGCTCCGTACTTCACGGCATTAGTGCACAGTTCATTCAGTGCCATCGCGAGTAACAGAACCGCAGCCGGGCCAACGTCAATTTCAAACGCTTGAACGACAAATCTTTGGGTGCCCCGTGTTAAAGGGCTCAATGNNGCTCAATGGCGGCGTGCACGATTGCCGGAAGGCTCGCTGGTCCAGTTCGTTTGAAGAAGCAAATCATGGGACCGCCCCAACGCGATGAGCCGGTGGGAAATGGCTTCCCGTCCGTGCTCCAAGTCGATTGCGTTTCGTAAGCTTTGCGATGCAATCGCCATGACCGTGGTGAGCGTGTTCTTCACCCGATGATGCAATTCCTCTAATAGCAGCCGCTGCAATCGTTCGGCAGCCTCTGTCTCCGTGGCGTTGATTCCAGCCTGTGCCAGCAACCGCGACACGTCTAGCCTGGTCTGCCCTAGGAAATCGCGGAGAGCAATGTTTTCCGCCTCTAACGAATGCTCTGTGATGGTAGTCAAGTCGCCCTCCTCGTCGCTAACCGCCAGCGTATCTTAACTTTCGGGCACAAACCGGTCTGGCAACCCCTCAGGCCGCGCAATGGTGTATAANNTATATGGGACGCGCGGTAAGCACTTGTTTTACAAGCATATATTGACGATTTGCGCCCCTAAAGACCGATCTTGAAGTTCCTCCATGAAAGGGGTTGTCGGGGTCCAGACGCAACCAATGTCCCGCCTCGACGTTGGTAAATGGCGCATAGAGTAAATGGCGCATAGAAAGGAAGGAAAACTTCATGGCCATTCGTGCTTCTCTGAGGCTGACGCTTTGCACGGTCGCGTCGCTCTTCGTGAGCGGCGTTGCCTTTGCGCAGGAGACTGGCACTACAACCGGTCCTGCGGCGGGAAAACACGTCGAACCGAGCACCTCTACTGAAAAAAGGTATGAAAGCGACCAACAGCGCCGCGAGGGCGGCGCGGTCGGCGGCGGCGAAGCCGGTGTTGAGGCGCTGCCCGGGACCCAAGGCGGAGCAGCTGCCCCCTCGGGAAAATAGACGATACATT